>JBBSAF010000103.1:0-8855 GCA_038252525.1 Tepidisphaerales bacterium | reverse complement strand
GCCACCACCCCCGCCCAAACCCAAACCCAAACGCCCGCTCCATCGCGGAACCCTCCGTTCACCTCCGGCCCCGGTGTCTCCACGGGCCGCGACCGTACGGGAGCGGTCCCCTCTCCCCCCTTCAACGAGGAGTGAGCGTCACGGAGCAGTCCTCTCTCCGTGGAGCGTGCGTCCCGCCCCCGTTCCCGTTGGTCTACCCCCGCCCCGTCCTCTTGTTGCGTGGGCGCCCCGCCCACGTGCAAGCCGAAGGGCGCATTGGAGGGGGCGATGGCTTCTTCTTGTCGCGTGGGCGCCCCGCCCACGTGCAAGCCGAAGGGCGCATTGGAGGGGGCGATGGCTTCTTCTTGTCGCGTGGGCACCCCGCCCGCATGCAAGCCGCAGGGCGCGTTGGAGGGGGCGTTGGCTTCTACTTGTCGCGTGGGCGCCCCGCCCACGTCCACCGGCGCAACCGGCACGACCGGGGTTTGGAGGTTGTGAACACCCCCGCTGAGCGCCGTCGTCTCCGAATCCGGTTCGGAAAAGCGAGGGCGAGGCGCCCCCGCGACATAAGAGGGGTGGGGCACTTGTGTACGACGACCGGGCGCCCCGCCCCCTCCTCCATTGTTCTTCTTCCGTCCACTCCCCCCGACCGCCCCCATTCCCACCCCCAAAATCGCCCCCCATCCCGTCACCCCCAACCCATTGAAGATCCCGAGAATCCCCGCCAACCCCACCGCCGCGTATTGCGACCCCATCCACAGCAACATCGCCCCCGCGACCCGCTCGATCCCCGCCAATCCCATTCGCCGCGCCAGCCGCCACGCCCCCCACAGCACCAGCGCATTCAATAGCGCGACATGCGCCAACCGCCATTCCTGTCCCCAGTGGATCCAATCCGCCACGATCCCTCCCGCATTTGCCTTGCCCCCGGCCCGTTCTTATCATTTCCAAACCGGTTTCGCTTACCCGTCCCCCCACCCGACGATCGCCCATGGACCGCAACGAACTCAACGAACGCATCCCCCGCATCGTCGATACCCTCGTCGCCAGCATCCACACCCACGCCCACCTCCAGCACCTCGACCGCGTTCATCTGCCCAGCCGCGACGCCATCATCGCCTCTTGCCTGGCCCTCCGCGAACTGGTCTTCCCCGGCTATTTCGGCAAGCAGGGCCTCACCCGGCACAACATCGCCTACCGCATCGGCGAGATCGTCAACGAGCAGGCCGACCAGCTTTACGATCAGGTCCGCCACTGCCTCCGCTACCGCGAGCAAATCCCCGGCGCCGACGGCGCCGACGACAAGTGCGCCGAGTGCGACCGCGAGGCCGCCGAGATCGTCGCCGCCTTTTTCGACCGCATCCCCGTCGTGCGCGACCTGCTCGCCACCGACGTTCAGGCCGCCTTCGACGGCGACCCGGCCGCCCAGAGCACCGACGAGACCATCTTCAGCTATCCCGGCCTGTTCGCCATCATGACCCAGCGCCTCGCCCACGAGTTTTTCAAGCTCAAGGTGCCATTGCTGCCGCGCATCATGACCGAACACGCCCACTCCCGCACCGGCATCGACATTCACCCCGGCGCCGACCTCGGCGAGGCCCTGTTCATCGACCACGGCACCGGCATCGTCATCGGCGAAACCACCCTCATCGGCGCCAATGTCAAAATCTACCAAGGTGTGACCCTCGGCGCCCTCGCCCCCGCCTTCGGACAGGCTTTGCGCGGGCAAAAACGCCATCCCACCATCGAAAACGATGTCACCATCTACGCCGGCGCCACCATCCTCGGCGGCGACACCGTGATCGGCCAAGGCGCCGTCATTGGCGGGAACGTTTTCATCACCTCCAGCGTCCCCCCCATGAACCAGGTCAGCGCCGAACCCCCGCGCCTCCGCTACCGCGACCGCCGTCCCGCCGCCGCCCGACGCGCCGACCCCATCTGGGACTTCCAGATCTGACCCGGCGGTCCTCGGCTTCCTCGGCGCTCCGCCTTTCCCGGCGTTTCACTCGACGGTGTTGCGGAAAATCAACATCGGCTGTTGCGTCCACGCCACGTCGCGGACAACCCCGCCCGGGCGGTTTTCCAAAAGCCCCATAAAATCGACGTTGGGGCGATTGGTTTGGCGGTGGCGCCGGGTTTGACTCAGGGCAGGGGTCATGACCGCAACCCGTGCCATCCTGTTCGCCCTCGCCCTCGCCGCCGTCGGCTGCGCGGCCCAAACCGCCCCGACCACCCGTCCCGCCACCACGGTTTATCGGGATCATGCCGCCGTCGCCTTGGTCTACGAACCCCCCATCGCCGCCGACCTGCCGCGATTGGCGTTGGCACGCGATACCCGCGAGCCGGCCGCCTTCCTGGGCTACCGACAGCTCACGGTCGAATATTTCGTCGTTCACCGCGACGATTGGCAGATGGACGGCTACCCCGATCAGTTCACCCGCCGGGCCATCAGCGACCAAAGCGGCGTCCGTTATCGTTAGCCCCGCTCCCAGCGACGGTTACGTTCCGTGCCGAGCAAGTTTTTCCCTTGCAATCCAACCGCCTTCACCGCATACTGCGCTACGGTTTCCACCGATCTGCGACCGCTAGCGAGGGAAGTATGTCCACCATCACCAAGAAGGAATTGATCGACCGCATTTCCGAGTCCACCAGCGAAAAGCGCGTCCAAGTCAAACGAATCGTCCAAACGTTCCTCGATGAGATCATCGCCGAACTCGGCAAGGGCAACCGCCTGGAGTTCCGCGATTTCGGCGTGTTCGAGACCAAGCTCCGCAAGGCCCGGCGCGCCCAAAACCCCAAGACCCTCGCTCCCGTCGAGGTCGGCCCGAAACGCACGGTCAAGTTCAAGATCGGGCGATTGATGAAGGAACGGCTCGCCGCCCTCACCGGCTCGAGCGTCGAGGACGACGCCAACGATGTCGCCGACATGGCCGACGCCAACGGCGACGAGTGATCCCGGCCTCCCTCCCGGCGCTGCCGACGGCGGTGGTCCCCCCGTCGCGGGACCGCGTGGGCCCGTCTTGGTCATACGCCTCGCGGGTGGCGATCACTTCAGCGCCCCCCTGTCGCTGGGCCGCCTCGATCTCGTCTTGGTCATACGGCCTCGCGGGTGGCGATCAATTTCCGTGTCCCCCTGTCGCGGGACCGCCCCGGCCCCGTCCAGGAGGTCATCACCGGGCGAAGGCGGGTTTGGAGGTCGTGAAAACCCCCGTTGAGCGCCTTCCTCGTGGGCTTTAATTGAAAAAACGGGGGCGAGGCGCCCCCGCGACATGAGATCGAAGGCGGTTGGCCGGTGACTTGTGTATAAAAACGGGGGCGAGGCGCCCCCGCGACATGAGATCGACGGCGGTTGGCCGGTGACTTGTATATAAAAACGGGGGCGAGGCGCCCCCGCGACAAGGGAACCACGGCGGACGACCGACGACTTTTGTATGGCAATCAGGGTGCCCCTTTCCCGGTCTTGCCATGCCCACACCGGATTTCACCGACCTCTGCGACTCCTTGCTCGTCGAACGCGCCGCCGGCGACCTGTTGCGCCGTCGCCTCATCGTCGAGCCGATCGATGCCACGCACGTCCGCCGCGATGGGGTCGAACGGGTCAATTTTTGCTCCAATGATTATCTCGGCTTGACGCATCACCCGGCCGTGATCGCCGCCGCCCGCGACGCCGCCGAGCGGTGGGGGGTCGGCGCCGGGGCGTCGGCCCTCATCACCGGACACACCCCCGCCCACGAATCCTGCGAACAGGCGATCGCCGCCTGGAAAAAAACCGAGCGGGCCATGCTTCTGCCCAGCGGATATCAGGCCAACCACGCCGCCATCCAGACCCTCGCCGCGATCGCCGGGCGGTCGGGTCGAACGCCGCTTTTTTTGCTCGACAAACGGGTCCACGCATCGTTGGTGGATGCCGTCCGCGCCACCGGCTTGGGGCACCGCTCCTTCCATCACCAAGATGCCGACCATCTCGGCCACTTATTGCAAAAGCACCACGATGCCCATTGCATGGTCGTGACCGAATCGGTCTTCAGCATGGATGGCGATGTCCTGAATGTGGCGGCCATGGCGCAACTCAAGGCCGAACATGGCTTTGCGATGCTGGTTGACGAGGCCCACGGCGCCGGCGCCTTCGGTCCCGACGGCGCCGGCGTGCTGGCCGAACACGGCGCCTGCGACCTCCCGGACGTGACGGTCGTCACCCTGTCCAAGGCATTGGGATGCGCCGGCGGCGCGATCTGCGGGTCGAAAAAGTTCATCGCCGTCGCCGAAAACACCGCCCGGGCCGCGATTTACACCACCGCCCCCAGCCCCCTCCTCGCCGCCGCCGCCGAGGCCGCGATCCGGGTGCTTCGTGACGAACCCGCTCGTCAGGATCGACTCCGAGCCAACGCCCGCCGCGTGCGGATGGAACTCCAACTCGATCCCGGCCCGCATGGACGGATCGACTCGCCGATCATCCCCATTCTGCTGGGCGAATCATCGGCCGCCTTGGCTGCATCCAACCATCTGGCGAACAAGGGCTTATGGGTGATGGCGATCCGTCCCCCGACCGTCCCCCGCGATGGCGCCCGGCTGCGGGTGACGGTCAGTTGCGCCCACACGGATGCCGACATGGATCGGTTGGTCGCGGGTTTGCGAGAGGTCCGTCAGAGGATCGAACCCGGATCCGTCCACCGCAAAGCGGGGAAACGCCCGAAATCCTGATCGAAGCTCACCCATTCGCAGTCGTGTTCGATGGCCAAGGCCGCGTGATAGGCATCGGCGACGAGATTGCCGGTGGCGCTGACTTCAAGGCAGATATAAAGTGTCGTTATCGTCCAAATCGACTCCGGGAAGGGTGCGACCGAGTTGGAAGGGGCGGACGCGGAACGGCGCGGGGGTCGACGGCGACGCCTTGTCATGGAGCAGTCGATCCAAACCGTCATTCACCAAGTCCGACAACCCGCGGTTTTGCGACGCGGCGAGTCGCTTGGCGCGCTCCAGCAATTCCGCGGGAATGTCCACGGTGGTCCGCATGGTGGCATCATCACTCCCGCAATGGGGGATTGTCAACGGAATCCTCACCTGCACAATCCGGTTTCGGACCCCGTCCGGCACACTGTTGGTTGCGGCCACGGGTCCCCGACGCGGGACTCGCGACGACGCCGGCGCACTTGACGTTCCGTGGTGCATCCCTACATTACCGCATTCTTTCGACGACGCCGACGCCGCGCGCCCCGCGGGGGTTGGAGGCGCCGAAGGCCGTGGGGGAGTTTCCGGTGAGCCGCCAAACCGCCCGATGGGCCGTCGGATCGTCCGACCGGTCCGGGCGATGGCTATTTCCGGGGTTTTCATCAGCCGATTCGCCCGCCCAGTGCCGGGCTTTAAAGAGGACTTTATGGCGCGTGACATGAGCAAGCTTCGCAACATCGGGATCGCGGCGCACATCGACGCCGGCAAGACCACCGTGTCGGAGCGCGTCCTGTATTACACCGGCAAGACCCACAAGATGGGCGAGGTCCACGAGGGCACGGCGGTGATGGACTTCCTCGAGGAGGAGCAGGAGCGCGGCATCACCATCCAGTCGGCGGCCACCACATGTCCCTGGCGCGAGTACATCATCAACCTGATCGACACCCCCGGACACGTCGATTTCACCGTCGAGGTCGAACGCAGCCTCCGCGTGCTGGACGGCGCCGTCGCGGTCTTCGACGGCAAGGAGGGCGTCGAGGCCCAGTCCGAAACCGTCTGGCGTCAGGCCACCAAGTACAATGTCCCGCGGCTGTGCTTCATCAACAAGATGGACAAGCTCGGCGCCGACTTCGACTTCTCGTTCAACAGCATCATCGAGCGACTCGGCGCCCCCGCCGTCGCCGTCCAGATTCCCATCGGGCAGTCCAGCACCTTCGAGGGGATCATCGACCTGATCCGCGAGGTCGCCATCTACTTCTCGATGGACGAGAAGGACCGCGGCACCAAGTGGGAGGAGAAGCCCATCCCCGCCAACGAGAAAGATCGCGTCGCCAAGTGGAAGCATGACCTGATCGAGAAGGTCGCCGAGACCGACGACGCCCTGGCGGGGAAATACATCGCCGGCGAGGAAATCTCCGAGGAGGAGCTCAAGAGCGCCCTGCGGGCCGCGACCATCCATTTCAAGCTCAACCCCGTCTTCTGCGGCTCGGCCCTGAAGTACGTCGGCGTGCAGCGCCTGCTCGACGGGGTGATCGACTACCTTCCCAGCCCGCTGGACATGCCCCCGATCCGGGGCCACGATCTGAAGGATCCCGAAAAGATCATCGAGCGGCACGCGAGCAATGACGATCCGTTCTGCGGGTTGGCGTTCAAGATCGTCAGCGACCAGCACGGCGATTTGACGTATGTCCGCGTATATTCCGGGCAACTGCTCAAGGGCAGTCGAATCCTCAATTCCAGCCGCGGCAAGCGCGAGAACGTCAGCCGGATGTTCCAGATGCACGCCTCCGACCGCAACGCCCTGGAGATCGCCGAGGCCGGCGACATCGTGGCGTGCATCGGCATCAAGGAGGCCCTCACCGGCGACACCCTCTGTGACCAGGACCATCCCATCCTGCTGGAGAAGCCGACATTCCCCGAGCCGGTCATCAGCATGTCGATCGAGCCCAAGACGGCGGCCGACAAGCAGAAGCTCGGCGAGGCCCTCACGACGCTCAAGCGCGAGGATCCGACCTTCCAGGCCAACTACGACGAGGAGACCGGGCAGACCATCATCAGCGGCATGGGCGAGCTGCACTTGGAGATCCTGCGGAACAAGCTCACCCGCGACATGAAGGTCGATGTGCTGGTCGGCAAGCCAAAGGTCGCCTACAAGGAGACGATCGTCGGTCCCGCCCACGACATCCGCGGCAAGCACATCAAGCAGTCCGGCGGTCGCGGTCAGTTCGGCGACTGCACCATCAACATCGAGCCTTTCAACGGCATCGACCCGGCCACCAACAAGGCCTATGACGCCGAGACCCTCAAGAAGCTCGGCTGGGCCGACGGGTTCGCGTTCGAGAACAAGGTCTTCGGCGGGTCCATCCCCAAGGAATACATCCCCTCGGTCGAGTACGGCGCCCGCATGGCGTCCAAGACCGGGGTGTTGGCCAACTATCCGCTGATCAACGTCAAGGTGACGCTGACCGACGGCAGCTACCACGCGGTGGACAGCTCGCAGATCGCGTTCGAGCTGGCCGGCCAGATCGCGTTCAAGGACGCCTGCCACAAGGCGGGGTTGACGCTGTTGGAGCCGATCATGCGGGTGGTGGTGACGACGCCGGAGGATTTCGTGGGCAACGTGACCGGCGACATCAATCGCCGTCGCGGGGTGGTCGTCAACAGCGAGCAGCGTGGCAACACCCGGGTGGTGGAGGCGGAGGTGCCGCTGAGCGAGATGTTCGGGTACACCACGGAACTGCGTTCGATGTCCACCGGTCGGGCGAGCAGCGTGATGGAGCCGCTGAAATACGCCCCGGTGCCGACGAGCGTGAAAAACGCGATCCTCGAGGAGCTGCGCTGAGCCGGCGAACGGTTCCCGCAAATAAAGGTACCTGTCCCCTTTAGATAAAGGGGACAGGTACTTTTATTGGGGCATGGGGGAGGTGTTTTGGCGCGTGGCGGGGGGTGTGGTATCAAACGCGGCGATTCGCGGGGATGGGTCGGGCGGCTAGCGGGAAAGATGGGACGATGAAGTATTTATTCCTGGCGATCGCGGCGGCGCTGGTGGGATTGAGTTTCGTGGCGGCGGCGATGCAGCCGGAGAACACCGCCAAGGTTCCGGTGATCTGGTGGGTGACGGATGCCAACCCGG
Source organism: Tepidisphaerales bacterium (assembly GCA_038252525.1). GTDB lineage: Bacteria > Planctomycetota > Phycisphaerae > Tepidisphaerales > Tepidisphaeraceae > JBBSAF01. The sequence continues at coordinate 1,075 of JBBSAF010000103.1, read as the reverse complement.
CCCGGTTCGAGCAGATCAAGCTGTTCGGGGAGTGGCTGGCGAAGAACCATTATCCGCCGATGGAGGTGCGGCTGGACACCAGCAACGGCGATGAGATGAAGAAGATCATCCAAGGGGTGAGCGGGGTGGCCGGCGACACGATGGATGTGTACGACCTCCAATTGTTCCAGGCGATCGGGCTGATGCGGAACGTGGATGAGGATGCCAAGCGGCTGAATTACGGATTGGACCGGACGTACCCCGCGCTGGAATCGCTGCTGATGCGTCCGGACAAAAACGGGGTGATGCATCAGTATTTATTCCCGTGCAACGTCTTTGCGCCGATGTACATCGTCAATCGGGAGGCGTTTCGGCGGTTCGGGCAGCCATTGCCGCCGGCGCGGTGGACGCTGGAGGAGTTCGAGCGGCTGGGCAAGGCGTATGTGAAGGCGGCCAATCCGCCGGGTTCGCGGCGGCTGTTCTTCTTCGCCGATGGGGTGGAGTTGGACTCGATCCGCCGGAGCCTGGGGTCGTCCTATTTCAACGAGACGATGACGGCGTCGGCGCTGGATGAGACGGCGAACATCAAGACATTGAAGCTGTTCAAGAAGTGGACGTACGAAGACCACTTGATCCCGTCGGATGTGGATCGGGCGCAGTTTTCGACGGCGTCGGGTTACGGGGGCGCCAACCCGCAACTGTTCAACAGCGACAACTACGCGATGCTGAACACCGGCCGGCACCTGCTCATCGTTCTGCGGCAGTTCAACGAGAAACGGGCCGAGCGAGGCGAGCCGCTGTTGGATTTGGGCGTGTCCGAGCCGGCCCATGGCGGGTTTCCGAACACGACGACGCAGACGCGGGCGCTGGGGGTGTACGCGGGGGGGGGGCATCAGGATCTGGCGGTTTATTTCCAGGCTTTTCTGGCCAGCAAGGAATACAACGAGCAGATCGTGAAGGACGCCGACTCGCTGCCGCCGAATCCGGCTTACACGGAGACCGAGGAATACAAGCATCCGGCGGACCATCCCGAGGAATGGGATGTCCACGAGCCGTTCGCGGAGGCGGCCAAGACGCTGGCGGTGGGTCGGGAGTT
>JBBSAF010000102.1:0-8890 GCA_038252525.1 Tepidisphaerales bacterium | reverse complement strand
GGGGGGGGGGGGGGGGGGGGGGGGGGGGGGGGGGGGGGGGGGGGGGGGGGGGGGGGGGGGGGGGGGGGGGGGGGGGGGGGGGGGGGGGGGGGGGGGGGGGGGGCCCAGGGTGGGGGTTCGCGGGGGATGCCCTCGTCGCCGGGATGGGGCGGCGGAGTGTCGGGGCGGACGGGGGGACGGTACACTCACCGTTTTGACCACGGGAGGTTTCATCGTGCCGCAAGCCGTCAGGGCCATCATGAGCGTGTTGGGCAAGGACCAGAAGGGCGTCGTCGCGTCGTTCGCCACGTATATGGCCGAGCGCGGGGTGAATATCGAGGACATCGAGCAGCGCGTGGTCCGGGGCATTTTCGTGATGGACATGCTGGTGGATCTGAAGGAGCTGACGATCGACCTGTCTGAGCTGATCACGGGGCTGTTGTCGCTGGGCAAGAAGATCGACATGGAGGTTCGCGTGCATCTGCACGCCGAACATCGCAAGAAGCGCATGGCGTGGCTGGTCAGCAAGGAACCGCACTGCCTGCAGCGCCTGATAGACGACCACCGCTCCGGCAAGCTGCGGGGGGAGGTCGTGGGGGTCTATTCCAATCATGAGGACTTGCGCTCCGTCGCCGAGAATGCCGGGCTGGCGTTTGATTTCCATGTTTCGACCGACGCCCAGGCGCATTTCCGGTGGCTGAGCGAGACGTTGGCCAAGGCCGAGCCGGATTTGGTGGTGCTGGCGCGATATATGCGGATTCTGCCGGGAGAGATCGTGTTGGCGCACGCCAACAAGATCATCAACATCCACCCGTCGCTGCTGCCGTATTTCCCCGGCGCCGCGCCATACAAACAGGCGTATGAATCGGGGGTGCTGGTCCACGGGTGCACGGCCCATTTCGTGACCGAGCAGCTCGACCAGGGGCCGGTGATTTTGCAGGATGTGTTCCATATCAACGTCGGGGCCGATTCGCTGGAGGATGTGAAGGAAAAGGGATTGGATTTGGAGGCCCAGACGCTCAGCAAATCGGTGAGGCTGTTTTTGGATGAGGAACTGGTGGTGGTGGACGGCAAGGTGATTTTCAAGCCGGGAATCAGCCGATTCATGCAGACGGAGGAGGCCAAGGGGTGAGGGGGTCTTCATTTGCATGAACGCGGGGGAGGAACGCCACCGCCCCGTTGAATCACGGCGCCCCACGGGCAGGGCAAACCGCACTGCGGCACTGATGCATTCGACAGCGCGAAATGATTCCGATGGGTTCACCGCCTCGCCGGAGTACGCGGCGATGGCGCGGGAGATCGGGCTGGATGCGCGGGGGGTGATCGAGCATCCGGGCATACGGGTTTGGCGGCAGTTGCCCGAGCGCGACAACGCGACGCTCGATGCGACCTTGGCGGATGGGAGGGTCATTCGTCTTCATCTCAAGCGTCACGCTCCCACGCGATCGAAAACAACTCCCGCCATGGCCGAGGTCGCGGGCATCCGCCTGCTGGAATCGGCCGGCATCGCCACCGTGCCGTTGGTGGGATGGGGGCGGCTGATCGACGGGCGAAGCTGCATCGTGACCGAGGACTTGGGCGGTTTCGTGGCGGGCGACCGCTGGGTGCGCGAGGGGGGATCGTTCGCGGCGTTGGCGCCGATGCTGGCCGAATTGGCGGCGCGGCTGCACGGGGCGGGACTGCATCATCGCGATTTGTATTTGTGCCACTGGTTCGTGCGAAGCGGCGGCGATGAAGCCCACCATGGACAAACCGCCGCCGGAGCACACTGGTTCGTGCGAAGCGGCGGCGATTCCGGGGGGCTTGAGGTTCGGCTGATCGACGCCGGTCGGGTGCGCCGGCTTCCGGGGTGGCCGCTGCGCCGGCGGTGGATCGTGAAGGATCTGTCGCAACTGATTTACGGCACGCGCGGGCTGCCGATCGCCGAGGGTGAACGGCGGGATCTGATCGACGATTACGCGCGGCGGAGCGGCGTCGTCCATGCCGACCGCCTGTGGAGGTCGATCTCGCGCAAGGTCGGGTCCATCGCCCGCCACGACGCGGCGCTGGCGATCAGGTCCCCCGAGCGCGACGTGACGCTGGGGCATTGATTCGTCCGGCCATCGCGGTTCGCCCTGTTGCGGTTCGCTTGTTGCGGCTTGCCCCTCACGATGTTTCCGCCGGGACATTCCGCTTCACTAATGTGGCGCGCCTACCATGGGGCGCCGCAGACGGGACGGCGCGGACGAAGAAACGCGCCGCCCATCCCCAGGGAGTCTCCATGTCCCGACAAATCGTGATCGTGGGCGCCGGGCCGGGCGGACTGGCGTCGGCCATGCTGCTGGCGCGGGCGGGCCTCGACGTGACGGTGCTTGAAAGCCAGCCGCGGGTCGGCGGGCGGACCGGGCGGATCGAATCCGACGGATATCGCTTCGACATCGGCCCGACGTTCTTCCTGTACCCCGCGGTGCTCGAGCGCATCTTCGACGCCTGCGGGATGGACCTGCGCGACCATGTGGAGCTCAAACGCCTGGATCCGCAATATCGGCTGGTGTTCGGTCGCGGTGGCAAGATCGACGCCACCGCCGATCCGGTCGCCATGGCCCGCGAACTGGCGGCCATCTGCCCGGCCGACGCCGGGGCGTTCGCGCGGTTCATGGAGGACAACCGCCACAAACTGGCGCGGCTCAAGCCGGTGCTTGAAAGCGCCTATTGCCGCTGGCGGGATCTGTTGTCGATGCCGACGCTGCGGGCGATGGGGGTGCTGGCGCCGTGGCGATCGCTGGATGATGAATTGCGGCGATATTTCACCGATGAGCGGCTGCGCCTGGCGTTCAGTTTCCAGAGCAAATACCTGGGCATGTCGCCGTTCCAATGCCCCAGCCTGTTTTCGATCCTGTCGTTCCTGGAATACGAGTACGGCGTGTTCCATCCCGTCGGCGGCTGCAACGCGCTGATGGACGCGATGGCCGACGCCGCGCGGCGATTGGGCGCGACGATCCGGCTGGACGAGCCGGTGCGGCAACTGCGATTCGACGGACGGCGCGTGACGGGCGCCCGGACCGACGGCGGCGATTACGCGGCCGACGCGGTGGTGATCAACGCCGACTTCGCCCGCGCCATGAAAACCCTGGTGCCCGACGGTCTGCGCCGCAAATGGACCGATGCGAAGCTGGCGAAAAAGAAATATTCCTGCTCGACGTTCATGATGTATCTCGGGATCGAGGGGCGGTTCGACGACCTGCCGCACCACAACATCTTCATCGCCGATGACTACCGGCGGAACCTGCGGGAGATCGAGGATGACCATGTGCTGAGCGACGATCCGTCGATCTATGTGCAGAACGCGGCGATCACGGACCCGACGTTGGCGCCGAAGGGGCATTCGACGCTGTATGTGCTGGCGCCGGTGACGCACCGGACCGACAACGTCGATTGGAAACGGGAGCGGGCGGCGTTCCGGCAACGGGTGTTGGGGCAGTTGCCCAAGCTCGGATTCGACGATGCGGGGGAACGAATCCGGTTCGAGCGCGTGACCACGCCGGCGGATTGGGATGTGTCGCACGGGATTCATTTGGGCGCGACATTCAACCTCTCGCACAGCCTGTCGCAGATGCTCAAGGCGAGGCCGAACAACCGCTTCGAGGATCTTCGCGGGGTCTATCTCGCCGGCGGCGGGACGCATCCGGGCAGCGGGTTGCCGGTGATTTTTTACTCGGCCCTCATCAGCGCGCGGTTGATGCTGGAGGACATGGGGATGGCGTGTTCTTGGATGGACGAGGTTCCGGCCGGCGGAGACCGCCCGTCGCCGGCGCCGATGGCGGCGCGGACGATTTTGGGAGCGTCATGAGACCGCCACGGCGGCGACGCGAGCGGCGCGGGGCGGCTCGGTGTCATACACATCTTTTGCGTCCCCCATCGGGTGCACCGCCCCGTTTCCATGTCGCGTGGGCGCCTGGCCCGCGTCAGACGGCGCGACCGGCACGGAGGGGGTTTGGAACTTGCGAAAGCCCCCGTCGAGCGCCCTCGTCACGGTCTTCGATTGAAAAAGCGGGGGCGAGGCGCCCCCGCGACGTGGGAACCGCCGCGGGCATGGGGGGACTATGCATAACAACGAGGGCGAGGCGGCCCCGCGGCGGGGGGATGACGAGTCGCGGCGGGCGTTGGTTTGATGGGCCGGGCCATCCATGGACATGAACACTCTCGAATCCATTCACTCCGCACAGGGCGCCTGGGCCGCGGCGCCGATCCGTCGGCGGTTGCGGGTGGTCCGCGCGCTGCGTCGGGATGTGGCGATGCGACCCGACGCGATCGTGGGCGCCATCGCCGTGCCCGGACGGGTCGATGCCCGCGAGAGCTGGACGGAGCTGCTCAATGTCGCCGACGCGGCGAAGTTCCTCGAGCGCCGCGCCGGCGCGATCCTGGCGCGCCGGCGGCTCGGCGCCCGGGGGCGCCCGCCATGGCTGGGGCGAACGCGGGCGGTCGTCGTCCGCAAGCCGCTGGGCGTGGTGCTGATCGTCGCGCCGGGCAATTATCCGCTGTTCCTCCCGGCGGTGCAGATTCTCCAGGCATTGGTCGCGGGCAACGCGGTGATTCTCAAGCCGGCGCCGGGGACGAGCGCGGCGCTGGCGATTTTTCACGAGCGCCTCATCGCCGCCGGGCTGCCGGACGGCTTGCTGGCGATCACCGATGAATCGACCGACGCCGTTCACCGCGCGATCGATGCGGGGGTCGATCATGTGATCGTCACCGGCTCGGTCGGCGCGGGTCGCGCCATCGCCTCGGCCTGCGCCCGGCGGCTCATCGCGACCACGATGGAGCTGTCCGGCGACGATCCGGTGATCGTCCTCGACGGCGCCGATCTCGATCTGGCGGCCAAGGCCATCGCCTTCGGGCGGCGACTCAACGGCGCCAACACCTGCATCGCCCCCCGTCGGCTCATCGTGGCGGGCACGGTCGCCGACGAACTGTTGTCGAAACTGGATGATGGCGCCCGCGCGTTGCCATCGACCCGATTCGCCGATGCCGGCGACGCCGTGGCCGCCGCCAACGATTCGCCATTCGCCCTGGGCGCGTCGATCTTCGGGCCGGTCGCCGAGGCCCGGTGGATCGCGTCACGGCTGCGCGCTGGATGCGTGACGATCAACGACTTGATCGCGCCGACGGCCGACCCGCGACTTTGTTTCGGCGGCGCCGGCGAGAGCGGCTTCGGCGTAACCCGCGGCGCCGAGGGGCTGCTCGCCATGACTCGCCCGGTCGTCGTCACCGTGACGCCGGGACGGTTCCGCCCGCATTATGATCCGCCGACGCCGGCCGACGCGGCGATGTTCCGGCATTACCTGTTCGCGGCCCACGGTCGCGGCGTCGGGCGGCGATTGGGCGCCCTGTTCGCGCTGATGAGAACCTTGGTTTCACGAGGAAAAACGCCATGATCGCCAAGAACTCCCCCGATGCCCCCGTGATCGTGATCGGCGCCGGCCTGGCCGGACTGGCGGCCGCCTGCACGCTGGCCGGCCGCGGCATGAACGTCACGCTGATCGAGGCCAACGACCATCTCGGCGGCAAGGCCAAGGTGCTGCGCGAGGGCGGGTATCGGTTCGACATGGGGCCGACGATCCTGACGCTGCCGGACATGCTCAAGCGCATCTGGACCGAGGCGGGGCGGACACTCGCGGATGATGTCGAACTGATCCGCCTCGATCCGCAGTGGCGATGTCTTTTCACCGATGGCGCCGTGCTCGATTTGCGCGAGAACCTCGCGGACATGCGCAAGGCCCTCGACGCCTTCGCCCCCGGATCGGCCGACGGGTACGAGCGGTTCATGAGCCTTTCGGAACGGCTGCACTCGATTTCCGAGCGGTTTTTCTTCGATCGCCCCATTGGTTCGATCCGCGACATGATGGACCCCAAGGCGACGTTCAACCTGTCCACGCTCTCGGATGTGCTGGCGATGCGGATGGGCCGGACCGTCGCGGGGACCATCCGCTCGATGACGCCCGATGCGCGGCTGGCGCAGATGCTCGACCATTTCACGCAGTACGTCGGTTCGGCGCCGGACCAGTCGCCGGCGGTCCTCTGCTCCATCGCCCACATGCAGACCGACGGCGGGGTGTGGTACCCCATGGGCGGAACGGGCGCGGTGCCGGCGGCGCTGCGAAAACTCGCCGGCGACCTGGGTGTGAACATTCGCACCGGCGCCGAGGCGAGGCGAATCATCGTGGAAAACGGCCGCGCCGTGGGCGTCGAGCTGAGCGGCGGCGAAGTCCTGCAGGCCTCGGCGGTCATCTCCAACGCCGACGCCGTGCGAACCCATCGCGAACTGCTCGGCGGGGCGCCGGCCAAGCGATTCGAGCGCCGGCGAACCTACGAACCGGCCTGTTCCGGGGTCGTGCTTTATCTGGGGCTGGATCGTCGATACCAGCAGCTTCTGCATCACAACTTCGTCTTCTCGGCCGATCCGCATGCGGAGTTCGACGCGATCTACCGCCAGGGCGTCCCCGCGCCCGATCCGACGTGCTATGTGTGTGCCCCGGCCATCACCGAGCCGGCCGTCGCCCCGCCCGGCGGCGAGGCGCTGTATGTGCTGGTCCACACACCCTACCTCCGTCCCGGCCAGGATTGGTCGGTGATGCTGCCGAAGTACCGGGAGACGATCCTCGACAAGCTGGCGGCGACGGCGGGGATGTCGGACCTGCGTGAACACATCGTCGTCGAGCGGCATTTGACACCCCGGGACATCCACGACCGCTACCGCGTGCTCGATGGCGCGATCTACGGGCTGGCCAGCCACGGGCGATTCTTGGGTGCGTTCAAGCCGAGCAATCGCAGCCCCGATGTCGCGGGTCTCTACCTCGCCGGCGGCGCCGCCCATCCGGGTGCGGGGATGCCGATGGTCCTCATGAGCGGCTGGATCGCCGCCGACGCGCTCACGGGGGATTTGGCCAAGACGTGAGGTCGCGCCGGCGATCGCGCGGGCGTCGTACCTATGCGCGCGGGGGCCGAGCGACCGCTCCTCGGCTTCGAGCGATTCGGCGCGCACCATCGTACCTATGCGGGCGCGCGGGGGCCGAGCGGTGCGACACGAAGGCTGGAGGCCGCGCGGGCGGACGCTGTACTTATGTCGCGGGGGCGCCTCGCCCTCGCCTTTCCAAGCCAAGCCGGCGACGACGGCGCTCAACGGGGATTTTCACAACCTCCAAACCCCATCCGTGCCGCTCGCGCCGTTTAACGTGGGCGAGGGCGCCTCGTTGTTATACACAAGTCCTCTCCCACTCTAAACTGCTCTCGTACAAAGAGATATGTAGCATAGCCGCCCTCGGCTGTGTCCCTCGCTGACACGCCAATCACCCTTCCCTCAGCCGGGGGCGGCTGAGCTACACGAATTGACGGGCGCAATGGGCGAGTTGTGTATGACAACGGGACCAGGTCGCCCACGCGACATGGAAATACGCTCCGACCCGTGGCGGCGGCCAACGGATGTGGATGACCCCGCGGGCGAAGTTCCGCCGCTCCAAGAAGACGTTGCCGCGATAGTCGCATCCGCCGGCCTCCGCGCGACACGAATCATCCCTTCGGATATATTCCCCCCGTGCCCTCTCCGCGCGACCACACCCTCCCCCGCGTCTCCAGGCCGCTTGTGAGCCTCTTCACCGCCTACGCGCGACTGTATCTTCGACGGCATTTCCACGCCGTGCGACTGCTGCGCCTGTACGCCCCGCCCGCCGATCCTGGCCAGCACCGTCCGATGGTGATTTATCTCAACCATCCCGGTTGGTGGGACCCGATGGTCTGCATCCTGGCGGCCAAAAAGTTCTTGCCCTCGCGGACCGGATACGGACCCATCGCCGCCGAGGCGTTGGCGAAATACGGGTTTTTCCGACGCCTCGGGTTCTTTGGCGTCGATCGCTCGCGGCGCGGCGCGGGCGATTTTCTGGCGATCGGCGCGGGGGTGCTCGATCAACCCCGCTCGGCCCTCTGGATCACCGCCCAGGGCGCTTTTACCGATCCGCGCGTCCGGCCGGCGGCGCTCGAGCCGGGACTGGCCCATCTGCTGCGACGACGCCCGGACGCGCTGGTGATCCCCATGGCGATCGAATATCCCCATTGGACCGAGCGAACGCCCGAGGCGCTGTTGGCGTTCGGGCCGCCGGTCGATGCCGCCGACGCCCCGTCGGTGCCGGCGACGACGATCACCGCCCGCCTCGCCGGCGCCCTCGAAGCCGCGCAAAACGCCCTCGCCGCCGCCGCCATCGCCCGCGATCCGGCGGCTTTCACGACTATCCTCCGCGGTTCGGCCGGCGTCGGCGGGGTCTATGACCTGTACCGCCGATCGCTCGCCCGCCTTCTTGGCCGAGACTTCACCCCCGAACACGGCGAATGAACACCGCCATCATCATCACCGCCGCGATCTGCCTGCTTCTGGCACTGTTGCCCTGCTATATGACGTGGCGAAACCTTCGGCGTTACCAGCCCGCCCCCAAGTCCGATCCGATCCAACCGCAACCCGCCACCCCGGACCCCCGACCTTCCCTCCGCTCCCCCACACTTATGGCGCGCGATCCGCAACCCTCCCCCGGTCCCTCCCCACTCGCAACCCGCAACCCGCAACCCGCAACCTTCCTCCCCCCCTTCATCTCCCTGCTGATTCCCGCCCGCGACGAATCGGCCAACCTCCCCGGCGCGGTGGTGTGTGCCCTGGCCAGCCGCGGCGTGGACCTGGACATCCACATCCTCGACGACCACTCGACCGACGACACCGCCGCCATCGGTCGGGCCTTCGCCGACGCCGACCCGCGCGTGCATCTCCATTCGGCGCCCCCGTTGCCGGCCGGCTGGAATGGCAAGCAGCACGCCTGCTGGGTCCTGTCGCAGCGCGCCACCCGCCCGCTCATGGCGTTCGTCGATGCCGACGTGCGGCTCTCTCCCGACGCCC
>JBBSAF010000101.1:0-9047 GCA_038252525.1 Tepidisphaerales bacterium | reverse complement strand
GCGGCGGCGGGGGTCGCGGCCCGGGCGTTCTTCAAGTGCGACGGCACCGTCTGGATCGTGCCGCAGTGCTGGCAGCGGCACACGCCCCCGGCGAAGGCGTCGTCGATCTGGAGGACCGTCTTGCAGTTGGTGCAGGCGATGGAAATCATGCGTCAATCCCGCCAATTCACGGGCGCCACAGGTAATAAAAACCGCTGGGCATCATATCGCTCACGCCCGGCAGATTCAGATGCATCACATCCGCCCGCGGCGCGGGGGCGTTGGCGCCGGCGTAGATCGACCCGCCATATCCGTAGGGGCGTTTGTATAGGATGACCGCGGCGTCAGGGGACTTGCCCAGCGTTCGCGCCAGGTCCAGGGCGTCCGACAGCGAACCGTTTTGGTCGGCCAAGCCGTTTTCCACCGCCGCGGCGCCGGTGAAGACCCGCCCATCGGTGACGATTTTCAACGTCTCGGCGTCGCGGATCGGGCGGTTGACCTTCACCACCTCGACGAATCGGTGGAAATAGTCATCCACCATCCCCTGCATGATCGCCCGCTCGTCGTCGCCCAGATGCTTGAACGGCGAACCCATGTCCTTGAACCGCCCGCTCTTGATGGTTTCGGCCCGGACGCCGAGCTTGTCCATCGTGTCCTGGAGATCGAAGGTCGTGAATATCACCCCGATCGACCCGATCACGCTCGTGGGATTGGCGACGATCCGGTCGGCGGCGCATGCGATGTAATACGCTCCGCTGGCGGCGACATCGAGGGTCGCGGCCACCACCGGCTTGCCCGTGTTTTTGCGGAAATCCACCACCAAATGGTACATCGTGTCGGCCGCGGCCACCGTCCCGCCGGGGCTGTTGATCCGCAGGACGACCGCCTTGACGCGCCCGTCGGACGCCGCGGCGTCGAGCTGCTGCTTCAACAGCGACACCTTGTTCTCCCCCGGCTGGAGCAAGCCCCCCTCGCGGGCGTTGAGCAGCATCCCCTCGACCTCGATCAGGGCGATTCGGTCGGGGAACCAGCCGCGCCCGGGTTCGACCACCTCGGCCTCCAGCGATCGGGTGTTGGACACCGGGGTGATGAGCAGGCTCGGCGATCCGCAGCCGCACAGCAGGACGATCAGGAGCAATGACATCGCATGTCGCATCGGCGAACCTCGGTGACGAAGGGAAACGGTCGCGGCGGGGGGATGTCGCCGCCGGCGAGCCGATCCTACAATGGCCGGCGAAAGGATTGTAATGGCGCCATTTCATGTGGGCAAAGCCCGATTCGGGGAACTCGTCGAGGAGGCGTTGGCCGACCTGCCGGAGCCGTTCGCCGGATTCCTCGAGGAAGTCCCGGTGGAGGTGCGCGACCGTCCGTCGCAGGGGCAGCGAACTCGGTTGGGATTGCAGCGCGACGAGCTGCTGTTGGGGCTGTACCAGGGGCGCCCGCGCACCGAGCGGAGCGTCGAGGATTCCGGCGCCATGCCGGATGTCATCTACATCTTCCAGCGCGACATCGAGCTGACCTGCCGGGGCGAAGCGGATTTGATCGAACAGGTCCGCACCACGGTCCTCCACGAGATCGGGCACCACTTCGGGATGTCCGAGGAGGACCTCGACGAACTCGGCTACGGCTGACTCCGCGCGCTCGCCGGCCCGCCGCGCCTTGCCGACCCGTGCGACCCCCCGCCAGAATCGCTGCTGAATCCACGCGCTCGCCCGCCGCGCCCGCCTATCCCGCCCGAGCATCCCGCCTTTCCCCGCGCCCGCGCCGGGTCTATCATGCGTCCATGAGCGATTCCCTGCTTGAACAGGCCGTCGGCAACGCCGATTGGTTCCCCGTCCTGCGTCACTGGCGGTTCCTCAACCACGCCGGAGTCTGCCCGCTGCCACGATGCGTCGGCGACGCCATGCGACGGTTCATCGCCGAGGCCGAGAATGGTTCGTATCTCGATACCCAATGGCATGCCGACCTCGAATCGCTGCGCACCGAGGCCGCGGGGCTGATCAACGCCCATCGCGACGAGATCGCGTTCATCAAAAACACCAGCGAAGGCCTGGCCACCGTGGCGCGCGGCTTGGCGTGGAACCCCGGCGACCGCATCGTCACCACCGGCGTCGAGTATCCGGCCAACATCTATCCCTGGATGGATGCCTGCCGACACGGCGGCGCGGAGCTTCAAATGGTCGCCGAGGAAACGGACGCCGACGGACGCCGTCGCGTGCCGCTCGACAAAATCCTCGACGCCGCCGGCAAGCCCGGCACGCGCCTCGTCAGCCTGTCCCATGTCGAGTTCGCCAGCGGGCAGCGTCATGACTTGGCGACCCTCGGGGCCTTCTGCCGGAAACGGGGTATTCTGCTCAGCGTCGACGGCATCCAGAGCCTCGGCGTCCTGCCGGTGGATGTGCAGGCGATGAACATCGACTTCCTCTCGGCCGACGGGCACAAATGGCTGCTCGGCACGGAGGGGGCGGGCATCTTTTATTGCCGGCGCGAACTCTTGCCCCAACTGCGCCCGCTGGTGATCGGGTGGCTGAACGTGGTCGATGCCCTCGATTTCGGGCACTACGACTATACCCTCAAACCCGACGCCGGACGATTCGAGGGCGGCAGCCACAACATCGCCGGATTGCTGGGCCTGCGCGCCGCCATCCAGATGCTGCGCGCCGTCGGCATCGACGCCGTGGCCGGCCGGGTCAAGCAACTCGGCGACCGACTCGTCGCCGGATTGGCAGCGAAGGGGTATCGCGTCCTCAGCCCCCGCGACGGCGATGCCTGGAGCGGCATCGTCAGCTTCATCGCGCCCGGGCACGAGGCCGATCACGCGGCGATCTTCCAATCGCTTCGCAAGGAACACAAAACCGAGATCGCCCTGCGCGAGGGACGCCTCCGCGTCTCCCCCCACTTCTACAACACCGACTGGCAGATCGACGATCTGCTGGCCGCACTCCCGCCGATGTGAGCTTGGGGACCGAGGCGTCCCGCCTCGTTGTCATACACAACTCGCCCGTTGCCCCCAGAAGATTTCTGTAGCTCAGCCGCCCCCGGCTGAGGGAATGGTGGTTGGCGTGAATACGGGGGGGCACAGCCGAAGGCGGCTATGCCACATATTTCTTGACAGGAGCGTAATTTAGATCGAGAAATCGCTTGCGTATGACAACGAGCCGCCCCGCCTCCGCCTTTCCCCTTCGTCATTGTATTCAAATGATGTGACGTCGGGACGGACCAATCCCACCCCATTCAACGACCCCGCCCCCCCATTCAATCATCCACCACCATCTGCTCGGCCGGGATGACGCGGAAGACCTCCTCGGCGTTGGTGATCCCCCGGGCCACCTTCAACAGCGCCGCCTGCCGGAATGTCATCATTTTTTCCTTCAGCGCCTCGTCGCGGATCGAGCGCACGCTATGTCCGTCGGAAATCAATGATTGGAGCGAGCGGCTGATCGGCATGACCTCGAACACGCCCGTGCGACCGCCATATCCCAGGCCGCCGCAGACATCGCAGCCGGGGGCGGTCCAGAGTTTCTTGCCCTCGCCCTCCCCGAGCCATTCCCGCACCTCGTCGAAGGTCTGAGGGGCGTCGGTCAGGTCGAACCCGGTCTTGCATGCCGGACAGATCGTGCGGATCAGCCGCTGGGCGATCACCCCGCGCAGGCAACTGGCCAGGAATGGCGACAGCACACCCAGGCTGCGCATCGTCTGCACCGCCCCGGCCGCGTGCCCGGCGTGCACCGTCGCCAGCACCAGCAGCCCGCTGTTGGCCGCGTGCACGGCTGTGGCGGCGGTGGCCGCGTCGCGGATCTCCCCGATCATGATGACATCGGGGCTTTGTCGCAGCACGCTCCGCAGCAGATCGGCGTAATTGACCTCCGCCGCCAGGTTGACCGACGATTGGTGGATCCCCGGCAGGGTGTACTCGACGGGATCCTCGATGGTGTTGATCTTGCGTTCGCCGTTGTGGAGCCGCTGCAAAGCCGCGTAAAGCGTCGCGGTTTTGCCGGCGCCGGTCGGCCCGGTGATGAGGATCATCCCCCCCAACCCATCGACCATCTCCGATACGCGGTCGAACTGCTCGCCGCTCAGCCCGATTTTATCGAGCTGGAACAGCCGCTGCCCGCGCGGCAGCAACCGCAACGCGATGTCCTCGCCATGGATCGTCGGCAACGCGCTGATCCGCATGTCGATCAACTCGCCGTCGTCGTCGTGATGAATCCACCGCCCGTCGATCGGACGCCTGCGCTCGTTCAGGTCCATCCCCGACAGCGCCTTGAGGTGCGCCACCACCCGACGCCCCTGCTCGTCGGGCATCTTGCCCACCGGACGGATCGTCCCCAAGGCCCGCATCGACACGTCCACCGAGTTTTCCTCGCTGGCGATGAACATATCGCTGGCGCCGGCGGTCACGGCGTAGTCGATCAGCTTGCCCAGCGCGTTCTCCACCGACAGCTTGGTCACGTCCAACGAGGGGGCTTGGGTCGTCTGGGTCATTGTGCCGTTCCAAGAAGAAGCTGTTTGGCCGATTGCTCGTTCACCGACAGGTGCAACGCTCGGTCGATCCGCAGCAGGTCCATCACCTGTCGCACCTTGGGTTGCAGCGAGTGGATCACCAGTTTGCCGCCGCCCTCCCTGAAACCCTTGTTGGTTTCGATGAGCCATCCGATGGCCGAGGAGTCGATGAACGCCGTCCGACCGAGATCCATCAAAACCCGATGCGTCCGCCAGTTCTCCCCCAGGATGTTCTCCATCGGATTCTTCTCATCGACGGCCAAGTCGTTGGAGGTGATGTTGCCGTCGGTGCAGATGCGGACGAAACCCGCTGGATCGATCGAGGACAGGTTCAGTTTCATGCCGACATCCTACATTTTTTCAACCAGGCGATGGGCGGGCCGCGATCAACAAGCCCCGGTGAGTGCGATGGTCGCTGTTATACCGTTTCGTCGTTCCAACCGCCATGATTCACCCCAATCCCCGACACCGATGCCCTGAAACAGCCCGCCCGGGCCCCGCCCGGTCACGCCGCTCCCCCGACTCTGCCGATGATAAGGGGGATGGGAGCGACCTATGCAATTATCGGATGAAACCCTCGCCCGGCTCGCCGGACCCACGCCCGCCCGCGCCGCCGATCCCGACGACCGTCGCAAGGCCCCCCGCAACGCCGCCTGCGCCGGCGCCACCCTCCACGGGTACCGCGATGGCGAAATCTCCACCGCCATGCCCGTCGGCCTCAAGGACCTCTCCCCCGCCGGATTGTGCGTGATGCAGTACCGCCCCCTGCGCCCCGGCCAACGCTTCATCGTCGAACTGCCCACCACCGCCGGCGAACCGGTGCGCATGCTCTGCACCGTCCGCTACTGCCGGATGCTCAACGAGGAGCTCTACGCCATGGGCGCCTCCTTCGATGCCCCGTGGACCGGCGCCCTCGCCCCAGGCCGCGCCGATCCCGACGCCATCGCCGCGTGAACGTCCCGGCTTCGTCCGCCGTCGATCCCCCATGTTGCTCTCTTCCTTCTCCGCCCCCTCCCCCTCCGCCTTCCCTCCTTCCGCCTACTGCCTACCGCATACCGCCTTCTGCCCACTGCCCACTGCCCACTGCCCACTTCCTACCCCCCCAGCAACTCGAAAAAGTCATTCCCCTTGTCGTCCACAATGATGAACGCCGGGAAATCCACCACTTCGATCTTGCGGATCGCCTCCATCCCCAACTCCTCGAAGTCCACCAACTCCACCTTTTTGATGTTGCATTGCGCCAAAATCGCCGCCGGGCCGCCGATCGACCCCAAATAAAACCCGCCGTGTTTCTTGCACGCCTCGGTCACCTGCGGGCTGCGGTTGCCCTTGGCGATCATCACCAAGCTGCCGCCGTGCGATTGGAACAAATCCACGAACCCGTCCATCCGTCCCGCCGTCGTCGGCCCGAAAGACCCCGACGCCATCCCCTCGGGCGTCTTGGCCGGCCCGGCGTAATAAATCGGATACTTTCTGAAATACTCCGGCATCGGCCGGCCCTCATCCAACATCTTCTTGATCCGCGCGTGCGCCGCGTCGCGGGCCACGATCAAGGTGCCGGTCAATTCCAACCGCGTCTTCACCGGGAACTTGCCGAGGATCGCCCGCACCGCCTCCATCCCCTGGTTCAGGTCGATCTTCACCGCCGGCGCCATCTCCGGCGCCTCCGCCGGCAGGTATTTCTCGGGATTGAACTCCAACTGCTCCAGGAAAACCCCATCCTGCGTGATCTTCCCCTTGATGTTCCGGTCGGCCGAACAGCTCACCCCCATCCCGATCGGGCAGCTCGCCGCATGACGCGGCAGCCGGATCACCCGCACGTCGTGGGCGATATATTTGCCCCCGAACTGCGCCCCGATCCCGCACCGATAACTCGCCTCCAGAATCTTCTTCTCCATCTCCAAGTCGCGGAACGCCCGCCCGTTCTCCGATCCGGTCGTCGGCAGATGATCCAGATACCCCGCGCTGGCCAACTTCACCATTTTCAGGTTCATCTCCGCACTGGTTCCGCCGACGGCGATCGCCACGTGGTAGGGGGGGCACGCCGCCGTCCCGAACTCCTTCATCTTGCTCCCCAGGAACCGCACCAAATCCATCTCGTTCAATATCGCCGGCGTCTGCTGGAACAAGTACGTCTTGTTCGCGCTCCCGCCCCCCTTGGCCATGAACAAAAACTTGTATTCATCCCCGCACTCGGCCGAAAGGTCGATCTGCGCCGGCAGGTTGCACCCGGTGTTCCTCTCCTTGAACATCTCCAGCGCCGCGATCTGCGAATACCGCAGGTTCCGCGACTGGTACGTGTCATACACCCCCGCCGACAGCGCCTCGGCATCGTCGCCGTCGGTCCACACATACTGCCCTTTCTTGCCCATGATGATCGCGGTCCCGGTGTCCTGGCAGCTTGGCAGTTTCCCCGCCGCCGCAACCACCGCGTTCTGTAAATGCGTGTGGATCACGAACCGGTCGTTGTCCGACGCCTCCGGGTCGGCCAACTCATCGCGCAACTGCGCCAAATGCCCCGGCCGAAGATAAAACGACACATCCTCAAACGCCTGTCGCGCCAACCCCCGCAGCGCCTCCGGCCCGACTTTCAACATCCTCCGCCCGGCGCATTCGACCACCGACACGTGATCCTTGCCCAACAGTCGGTAAGGGGTCGTATCCTTGCCAAATTGAATCGTCGGCTCATACGTGAACGCCATGGGGGATATCCTTCATCATGCTTGCGAAATAGATCGAAAAACCCGAACCGCCGAAACTACCGCCGCCGCCGCCCATCGTCCATAGCGCCCGAATCCACCCCACCGCCCGGATGCGCCCGAAAATCCGGGCAACGGGGCGTTTCGAGCGACGCCACCCCCGTTTCCGATACCGCCAACGCAGGTGGGTCCGGCGAAACGCTCGCCCTGCCCGAAAAAAATGACGGTACCCGCCCGCCCGGATGCAATTCGCAATGGCTTCGATTCAACACCCCGATTCAACACCTTGCCCCCATCGACGGTACGCCCTTACAGTGATCGTTCCATGGTTTTCACCCCACGAAAGGAGTTGTCCATGAAGACAACCAAACCGTTCTCCCTCGCCGCCGGCGCCTGCCTGTTGGCCATCGCCGTCGGTTGCGCCGACAATCGCAACGAGCAGACCGCCAAACGCGAACAGGATCGCGCCGCCATCGAACTCATGAACACCGAAAAGGACCGCGACGCCGCCAAACAGCAGTCCCAGACGCTCCAGGAGCAGCTCGACGCCGCGCAAAAACAGCTCGCCGACGTTCAGACCAAGCTCGACGCCGCCCAAAAGGATCTCCAGGCCGCCAATGACGCCCGCGACAAGGCCGCCATGGCCCAACGTCAAGCCGAGGCCAAGGCCGGCGACGCCGATGCGATGCATAAGCAAGGCAAGGATCTGCAATCCAAGCTCGACGCCGCCAACAAGTCGCGCGATGACGCCCGCAAACAGCTTGACGCCTCCAAGGCCCGCGCCTCGGACCTCGAGAAACAGCTCGCCGATCTCAAGAAGCAACTGGCCGACCGCGACGCCCAATTGAAAGCCAAGACCGCCGCCCCCGCCAATCGCCCCACCACCGCCCCCTCTCCCGAACCCATGGCCCCGTGACCGCCCCGCGCGGTCCAACCCCTCCGCCTTCCCCACGCCACCGCCCCCGCGCGGTGGCGTTTTCGCGCGCCCCCTCCCGTCCCTTCCGCCTACCTCCCTTCCGCCTTCCGCCTACCATCCTTCCGCCTACCCCCGTAATTGTTATCTCGCGGTTCCCACTCGTCCGATAAAGAAATATCCGAGGCCACAACAAGGAGCCCCCTCCCCATGCCCCACATCGTGTTGACCGCCAATGGCGAGGAGATCGACCGCCGCGAACTCACCGGCGCCCTGGTCATCGGCCGAGCCGCCGATTGCGAACTGCCCGTGCATGACATCCTCATGTCGCGCCATCATTGCCGCATCGAGCCGTTTCGCGGCGGATGGCGCGTGGTGGACCTCAAGAGCAAGAACGGCACCCGCGTCGGCTGGGACCGCGCCGACGCCCATGTCCTGCTGGACGGCCAACTCGTTCGCGCCGGCCGCACCGTCATCCAGTACAATGTCGGTCCATTCATCCCGGCTCCCGAGAACATCGCGCGCAAGAAAACCGTCCGACCCGCCGATCCCTTCGAGGCCCTCGCGGGCACCGTCGCCGGATTCGTCTACAAGGAAGAGTCGTCCGGCGAATCTTCCGACGCCGACACCCCCGCCTCCCCCGAGCTCGCCGCATTGGCCGAACACACTTCCCCCAGCCCCGACCACGACCGGCTTATCCGTCGCCGGGCCGGAACCATGACCCTCGAATCCCCCACCCGCCTCGGCGCCCGAGCCACCACCCGTCCCACCCGCAGCCCGTCGGCCAGACGATAGGCATGATGAGCGGTCACGATCGCCCCAGCGTCCTTTAGCCGGCTCCGCAGGCCGTGGATATGCCGCGCCGCGAGATTCGTGATCTCGGCGCGCCCAGCCCCCTCGGGCGCGATCCGGGTTCCGACGTCCACCACGGGAATCCCCTCCCCGCCCTGGAG
>JBBSAF010000100.1:0-9057 GCA_038252525.1 Tepidisphaerales bacterium | reverse complement strand
GGCGCGTCCACGCCTTCGGCAATATCCGGGGCAACGTCGTCATCCACCCCAAGTCCAAGGTCATCATCAGCGGCGCCGTGGGCGGCGACGCGATCAATGAGGGCGGGCGGCTGTTCATCGACAACACCGCCCGCATCATGGGCCGGATCAAGACCCAGGAGGGCGCCACCACCACCATCCAGCCGAAGGAAGGCGAGGTCGTGGTCCCCACCGAGGACGAACGCCGCCGCTGGACGCTCGAGGAATCCGAAGTCCCCCGCAAACGCCTCCGCGAATGATCCGCCAACACGCCCTTCCCCCGTCGGTCCCCAAAATACTTTCCCCACGTGGATTTCTCCACGAAGGTTATCCCACGAATCGAAGGGAACCGTTCACGGCGACGAAAGCCCGCGTGCTCACGGTCACGGCCCGTTGAAACCCGATGGAACAGTTCGCGGCGATGAAGACCCCCCCGCCGCCTCCCCCCGCCGCAATCGACGGCGAACCCGCGCGATGCTACGCTCGACGCCATGAGCGAGATTCACTTGTTGTCGCCGGCCGGATTCCGGGCCGCCGCCGTCCACGCGGGGATCAAATCCAAACAGGCCCCCGACGTGGCGCTGCTCGTCTGCGACCAATCGGCGACGGCGGCCGCGGTCTTCACCACCAACGCCGTGGTCGCCGCACCCATCATCGTCGGTCGTCGCCACATCGCCGCCGGGCGCCTCCGCGGCGTGGTGGTCAACTCCGGCAACGCCAACGCCTGCACCGGCAAATCCGGGCTGCGCGACGCGAATCGCATGTGCGCCCTGGCCGCCCGCATGGCCCACGCCAAGCCCGCCGAGTTTTTGCCGAGCTCCACCGGCATCATCGGCCACGCCCTGCCAATGGACAAACTCGAACGCGGCATCGTCGAGGCCGCCCAGGACCTCGGCGACAGCCTCGAACACGCCAACCTGTTCGCCGATGCGATCATGACCACCGACCTGAAACGCAAGACCGCCTCGGCCACCGTGCGGCTGGGCAAGCAGACCCTCACCCTCGCCGGTGTCTGCAAGGGCAGCGGCATGATCGGCCCGCGCCTCGGCCCGCCGCACGCGACCATGCTCGCCTATCTGACCACCGACGCCGCGATTCCGCCCGCGAAGTTGCGCAAGCTCCTGTTCGCCGCGGCCGACGACAGCTTCAACGCCGTCACGGTTGACGATCAGACGAGCACCAATGACACCGCCGCCATCCTCGCCAGCGGGCGCGGCGCCAAGGTCGCGTCGGCGGCCGATACCGCCAAGTTCGCCGACGCCCTGGCCGAAGTGTGCCAATCGCTGGCGTACCAGATCGCGGCCGACGGCGAGGGGGCGACCAAGGTGGTGCGGATCGACGTGACGGGCGCCTCGAGCGCCGCGGCGGCGCGGATCATCGCCCGGTCCATCGCCAATTCGCCGCTGGTGAAATGCGCCATGCACGGCAACGATCCCAACTGGGGGCGAATCCTCTGCGCTGCGGGGATGACCGGCCAGCGCTTCGACGCCGACCGCTGCGCGCTGAAACTCCAGGGGATCGCGGTGTTCCGCAGCGGCAAGCCCGCGCGATTCGACGCTTCCGCCGCCAGCGCCGCGTTGGACGCCCCTGAGGTGAGGGTGGAATTGAACTGCCGGCTCGGCGACGGCGCCGCCACCTGCTGGACGTGCGACCTGTCGCGCGAGTACATCGCCATCAACGCCGACTATCACACGTGACCGACGCAACGGTCCGGTTGCGCGCCGAGGCCGCGACGACCGCTCACCCCTCCGCCTTCCCCGCGCAGCGTGGACACAACCCGTGCAGAAGCAGCTCCGCGTAATCGACCCTTCGCCCCGCGCCGGGATCGAATCGCCCGATGAGATCCGCCGGCAATTCGGTTCCCTCCAGGCATTCGACCTTCCCGCACCCGTCGCAGATGAAATGCGGATGCGGATGGGCCGGGCGGTCGGCCGGGGCGCTGAAGGCATAGCGTGCGCCGTCCTCCCCGCGGACGCGGTGGACCAATCCGTGGCGGGTGAAGGTGTTGAGCGTGCGATACAGCGTCACCGCGTCGGCCCGCTCCGGCAATGCCCGCAGGATCTCCGGCACATTCATGGGCGATCCCCCGCGCATGAGCGCGTCGAGCGTCGATTCGCGCATCGACGTGCGGCGCAATCCCGCATCCCGCAAGAGTCGTTCGGTGGCGACGGACATGGCGGCGAATCCCTTATCTCCCCGCCGACCGGGCGGCGTCGCTCAGCCGCTGGTGGGCGAGCTCGCAAGCGTAATCCACCTCGAGGGTCCGCCGATATCCCGCGATCCGGCGAGCGACATCGGTTTCGGCGTCGGCGGCCTCCAGGAACGGCGAGTGCAGCCGCTCCCACAGCCCCGCGACCTCGGCGAACGTTTCGGCCGACCCGGCGCGGGCGTCGCGCGGCAGGTTGAGTTCATCAAAGAGCAAACATCCCTCGAGAAACAGCGCGGCCAGTTCTCCCCGAGATCGCACGGTCGCGTCGGGCAATCGAACATCGGCCGTCGGCGCGATGACGACCACCCGTCCGCCGCCCGAAATCGGATACACCGCCCCCAGGAATGTTTCGACATGGAGTCCGCGTTCGTCGGCCAGCCGCCGCACCTCGACCGCCGGTTGGATCGAACCCCAGCCGGCCACCAAGAGTTGTCCTTTGGAATAATTGTCCAGCACATGCCCCGCCTCGACCCGGTCGCGCGGCCCGTCGGCCCACAGCCCCAGGTGGACGATCCCCTCGGCGCACATCAGCCGCCGCTGTCGGCGAGCCTCCTGCAACGGCATGTACAACCGCGCCAACGTGTCGAAATCGCCGGCGGCATACGCTTCCCGCTCGGCCTTCCTCAATACCCGCTCGGCCCGAAGGTACTGGGTTTCACCCAGCAGCCGCTGTCCCTCGGCGCAGCGCGATTGCAGATCGTTGTCGTCCATGGCCAAAGCATAAACCGCGCCGCCCCCCTTGGCGAGCGGAAATGGAATCCCGTTCCGCGGCAGCAGTGGCCAAATCGGGTATTCAATTCAATCCCACACCCTGAAGCTTTGCCTCTTTGCCCTCTTTGGATTCTTTGCCCACCGGCGACGGCTCCGGCCTCCGCGCGACCGCCACACCGCCTCCCGCCTTGAACCCCAGCAATCGCAAACTATTGAGCACCACCACCACCGTGGACCCCTCGTGGAACAGCACCGCGATCCCCAGCGACACGAATCCCAGCGCCGCCGCCGGCGCCATGATCCCGATCACCCCCAGCGCGATGCACAGGTTCTGCACGATCGTCCGTCGGCTTTGCCGCGACAGGGCGATGGCGTCGGGCAGTTGGTTCAGGTCGCTGCTCATCAGCACCACGTCCGCGGTCTCCATCGCCACGTCGGCGCTGGCGCCCCCCATGGCGATGCCGACCGAGGCGTACGCCAGCGCCGGGGCGTCGTTCACCCCGTCGCCGATCATCGCCACCCGCCCGTATTTTTCCGTCTGCTGGCGGATCAACCCCAGCTTCTCCTCCGGCAGCAATTCCGCGAAGACCTCATCGACCCCCACCTGACGCCCGATTTCCGCCGCCGCCTGGCGATGGTCGCCGGTCAGCATGATCGTCTTGGCGATCCCCAACCGCCTCAGCCGATCCAGCGCCGCCGACGCCTCCGGTCGCGGGCGGTCGGCCAACGCCAACAGCCCGGCCGGCTCGCCATCGACCAGCACCACCACCAACGTCTTGCCGGCGCGGGTCAAGCCGTCGATTTTCGCGGCGATCATCGGCTCGCTCCGCTGCGACTCGCCCAGCATCCCCGCATGACCCGCCGCCACCCGGACGCCGTTCACCCGCCCGCGCATCCCCTGGCCGGGGATCTGTTCGATCTCGTCGGCCGTCGGCAGCGACAGACCTCGCGCCTTGGCCTCGTTGACGATCGACGCCGCCAGCGGATGGTTGCTCTCGCGCTCGAGCGCCGCGACCCACGCCAGCAGGTCCTCCTCGGAGCGCCCGTCCAGCGGCACGATGTCGGTGACGGTCGGATGCCCCGTCGTCAGCGTCCCGGTCTTGTCGAAGCAGACCGCCCGCACGCGACCGAGGTTCTCCAGGTGCACCCCCCCTTTCATGAGCACCCCCATTCGCGCCGAGCGGGCGATGCCGCACAAAATCGCCGCCGGCGTCCCGATCGCCAGCGCGCACGGGCTGGCGGCCGTCAGGAACCCCATCGACCGGTAAAACCACGCCTGCCACCCCCCCGCCACCAGCGGCGGCGCGACGATCAGCGCCGCGGTGCCAATGAGCACCACCGGCACGTACCATTTCTCGATCGAATCGGTGAAAAGCTGCGTCGGGCTTTTGGTGGTCTGGGCCTCCTCGACCAGTTTGATGATCTTCGCCAGCGTGCTTTGCGATGCGGTCTTGGAGACGCTCACGACCAATCGCCCCTCGCCGTTGATCGTCCCGGCGAACACCCCGTCGCCGGCGACCTTCTCCACCGGGATCGACTCCCCGGTGATGCTCGCCTGGTCCACCGCCGACGCCCCCTCGGCCACCTCGCCGTCGGCCGGCACGCGCTCGAACGGACGCACGATCACCCGGTCGGCCACCTTCAATTCCTCGACCGCCACCGTCCGCTCGCCGTCGGGTGTGATGAGCGTCGCCACATCCGGCGCCAGGTTCGCCAACGAATTGATCGCCTTGCGCGCCCGTTCCAGCGCCAGATGCTCCCCGGCGTTGCCCAACGCGAACAGGAACAGCAGCAGCGCCCCTTCCTCATAGTGCCCGATCGCCGCCGCCCCGAACGCCGCGGCGAACATCAGCACGTCGATGTTGAAGTTGAACCGCCGGATCGTCTCCCACGCCTCCAGCCCCGTGTACCGCCCCGACGCGATGTACGCCCCCGCCAGCAGCGCCACGCGAACCCAGTTCGGCCCGTGCAGCACATGGACCAGGAACCCCGCCAACAGCAGAATGCCACCGAGAATGGCGAACCCCAGCTCGGGATGTGCGAACAGGCTATTCCAGCCGGCCGCCAATCGGTGCGTTTTGTCGCCCGTCGGTCGGCCCGCCGCCGCGCTCGCCGCGCCCCTCGTCGTGTCGGCCGCGCCCCCCGCAGCTCCCGCCGGCGCCGCGTGGCGGAAGTCCGCCGGATAGCCAATCTCCTCCATCCGGCGCATGATGTCGATCATCGGACACTGGCGGCGGTCGAACTCGATACGCACATTCCGGGTCGCGTAACTGGCGTTGGCCACCACCCCCGGCAACTTGTTGAGCGTGGCATTGATGAGATGTTCGGCCCGCGCCGAGATCATCCCCGGCACCGGCACGATCAGCGTCCCCAGATTCGGGTGCAAACACCCCTGGGCGGCGTTGATTTCTCGCTCGATCTCGGCCAGCGTGACGACCGCCGGATCGTAATCCAGCTCGACGGTCACCCCGCTTTCATCGCGCACGATCCCCACCCGACGAATGCCCGCATGGAGTCGTAGCCGCTCTTGGATGCACGCCTCGCAATGGGCGAAACGCGAGGGGTCGTCGGGCACGCACAATTGGATTTGTCGTCGGTGTCGGCTCATGGGGATGTCTGGGATTTTTCGTGCTGTTCGCCCCCCCACCAGTATCCCCCCGCCGTCGCCCGCGTCAACGCCACGAAATCACATAAGTCCCTTGCCCACTGAGACTTGGTCTCAAGAAATAAAGGGGACAGGTATGCTCTGTCTCGACCCTCGGAAATCCAACACGACACGGCGACCTCTTCGGTTTTTTCCCTGCGTTTAGGGCGGTCCTCGGCGTGCGGTCCGGTCAAAAAGAGTCTTTGGACGAGGGTCGAGACAGAGCAGGACAGGTACATTTATTTGAGCATCCGGCGGGTGCTTGAATAAAGGTGCCGGTCCCTTTCATCACCCCCGGTCCCATTCATCACCCTCGCGGGTCCGCCTGTCGGGTCCGCCATTTCCCATCCGCCCCCGCCCTCGTACAATCGCCCCCATGGACGCAACCCAATCCCCCCTCGCCGTCGGCGCCCAGGTCGCCGTCACCCAGCAGATCGCGGCCCGCAATTACACCTGGACCCACACCGTCCGCGGCGAGGTCGTCGACTTCCGTCAGAAAACCACCGGCAGTTGGTACGCCCATTCCAAAAACGACAGGCTCTGGCTCGACCGCCTGACGATCCGCAAACCCGACGGCGAAATCGTGGTCCTGAACCTCGACGACTATTCCAAGGTGGAAGTGGATCACAAGGAACGGAAGGAATAAAAGGAAAGTAGGCGGTAGGCGGAGAAGACGTGCGATTCACGCGAAAACCGGTATTCCGCCTTCCGCCTACCCTCCTTCCGCCTACCGCGAGTCCGCCTACTTGAATCCCTTCCTCCGCTGCTGGCTGTACCGATGCAAGGCGTCCTCGATGATGGGGAATGCCATCGCGGCGGGCTGGATCGCGTCCACCTCCACCGCCTTGCCCTCGAGCTGCTTGTAATCCTGGAAAAACCGCCGCAGCATCGTCAGCCGGTGCGGGGGCATCTCCTGGGCCTCGTTGTAGCTGTTGAACTCCGGGTCGTCGATGGCGATGGCGATGATCTTGTGATCCTTGCGACCCTGGTCCACCATCGTCATCAGCCCCACCGTCCGCGCGTGGATCAACGTCAGCGGCGCCACGGTCTCCTGACAGAAAACCAGCACGTCCAGCGGATCGTCATCCTCGGCCAGCGTCTGCGGGATGAACCCGTAGTTGGCCGGATAATACACCGCCGAATACAGCACCCGGTCGAGCTTGATCAGCCCGCTTTTCTTGTCGAGCTCATACTTGACGCTCGACCCGAACGGAATCTCGATGATCGCCGAAAACTCATGGGGCAACCCC
Source organism: Tepidisphaerales bacterium (assembly GCA_038252525.1). Taxonomy (GTDB): domain Bacteria; phylum Planctomycetota; class Phycisphaerae; order Tepidisphaerales; family Tepidisphaeraceae; genus JBBSAF01. The sequence goes on along the minus strand of JBBSAF010000100.1, from coordinate 2,225 downwards.
TCGCCCGGCGTCACATCATGCCACGGATGAATCATGTCTCGTCCTCGCGGTGAAAATCATCTGCCTGGTGCGAAATGCGGAGTGTAGCGGAAGATGGTTGTCAGTGGCCAGTTGCCAGTTGCCAGTGGAAAAGGATATTCGATCGAACGACGCCCGCCGGTCCCTCCTTACTGTCAACTGCCAACTGTCAACTGACAACTGTTCGCTCATCCCTTCACGGCGCCAAGCTGGATCCCCTTGACCAAATACTTCTGCAACACGATGAACACGAGCACCATCGGCAGGATCGCCATCGTCGTGGCCGCCATCAGCAGATGCGTGCTCTGCCCGCGCGACGAGTCGAAGAACAGCAGCCCGATCGGCAGCGTGTATTTCGACTCGCTCCGCAGCATCACCAGCGGCCAGAAGAAGCTGTTGTAGTTGCCCATGAACGTGAAGATCGTCAGCGTGATCAGCCCCGGCCGACTCAGCGGCAGGATGATGTCCCAGAACAACCGCCATTTGCTCGCGCCGTCGATCTCGGCGGCCTCGTCGAGGCTCGACGGGATCGTCAGCATGAACTGCCGCAGCAAGAACGTCCCGAACGCGCTGAATGCCGCCGGGATGATGAGGCCCGCGAAGGTGTTCACCAACCCCAGCTCGATCATGATCTGGTAATTGGGGATCATCATCACCAGCCCCGGCAGCATCATCGTGCTCAGATAGAGCATGAACACCTTGTCCCGCCCCGGCCACTTCAGCCGGGCGAACGCGAACGCCGCCATCGCGCTGGTGAGCACCTGCAGAAAGGTCGCCCACGCCGCCACGTAGATGCTGTTGAAGTAGAACCGTCCGAAGTCGATCCCCCGGTTGTTGATGTCGGGGTTGTCCTTGTTGAACACGTTGACGTAGTTCACCCACTGGAACGTCCGCGGCAGCCAGTTGGGCTGCCCGACCTCATCGAGCGTCTTGACGCTCGTCAGCAGCATCCACACGAACGGCAGCACCAGGCTGAACGCCACCACCGCCAGGATCAGATGCAGCCCGACGGCGCCCCAGAAAGGCTCGGCGAACTTCTTTTTCGGTGTCGGCTTGTTCCCATACGAAACCACCCCCGCCGTCACCGCCGCCGCCGGCAGGGCGCTTTTCGGGTCGGTCGGTTGCGAGGGACCGGGTTGAAAATCAGTCATTGACATATTTGTTCCCGAACTTCCAATTGAACGCCGTCACCACCAGCACCATCAGGAACAGCGTCCACGCCACCGCCGACGTGTATCCCAGCCGTCCGGTCTCGAACCCCTCGGTGTAAATATAATACGCCAGCGTCGTCGTCGATCCCGCCGGACCGCCGTTGGTCATCACCCGCGCCGTCTCGAACCCGCTCTGCAACCCCCCGATCACCCCCATCACCACCACGAAGAACGTCGTCGGCGCCAACTGCGGCCAGGTCACGTTCCAAAACTTCTGGAACGCGCTGGCCCCGTCGATGTCCGCCGCCTCGTACAACTCCCCCGGCACGTTCGTCAGCGCCGCCAGATACAGCAGCATGGTGTTGCTGCCGACGGCCCCCCAGAACCCCATTATCATCAAGGCCGGCTTGGACCAGCTCACATCCTGCAACCACGCCGGCGGCTCGATCGTCCCCGCCAAAGCCTTCCCCGGCAATGCCCACATCGTCGCCACGACCCCCATCAGCACGAACAGCCCCACCATCATCACCCCGCCGAACATCTGACCCGTCCCCACCCCGTCCCAGCGCTTGGCCACGAACTCCCTCTCCGACCGCGCCATCCCCGCCACCGCCATCACCGCCAACAGCGCCGCCGAAATCCCCACCACCCAATCGGCGCCCTTGCCCGGCCCGTCGCCCCCCAGCCAATACACCGCGCACAGCGCCGGGATCAATGTCAATCCCCCCGCGACCGTCGCCGCCGCCCAGCCCAGATCCCCGTCGGCGTACATCGCCTTCACCCGCCGCAGCGACCACGCCAATAAAAGCACCAGCGCCACGAGCAAACCCCACCCCAGCCCCCCCCACAGCGACGACGGCGTCGAACCCACAAACCTCTGGAACGACTCCATCGGCCCGGCCAAGCCGGTGTTGATCGGCCCGGTCTCCGGGCTGTATAGCTTCTTCCACAGCAGCGACGTGGCCACGCCGGCCACGAAGCTTGGCACGTAAAACAGCGTCCGGTAGACCGTGTTGGGCCCCAGCGGCGCCGCCGGGGGGGGCAGCGGCCGGGGCG
>JBBSAF010000099.1:0-9086 GCA_038252525.1 Tepidisphaerales bacterium | reverse complement strand
GCGGCCGCTCGCCGAGGAACTCGATGAGCGCCCCCCGACCGGTCTCCATTCGCGGCGGACCTTCGACGACGTGCGTCACCGTGAACCGCTCGCGGATGATCTCCGCCCGGCGCCGATGGGTCACCACCGCCCCCGGCCCGCTGATCAGACCCACCGCCGTCACCCCCGCCCCGGACAGCACATCGCACAGCAGCCCCGTCATCTTCTCGTTGTCGGTCGATACGCTGTGGCGATGCCCGCATACCGGGCGGTCCAGAACCACCAGTGGCAGGTCCTCCGGCAGCGCCTCGGTCAGTTGCTCCACCGATTCGGCCAACGGCACCACGATCAGCCCGTCGATCCCCTTTTGCGCCATCAGCCGAAGGTATTCGCGCTCGAGCTCGGGGTCCTCCTCGCTGTTGCACAGCATGAGCGTGTAGCCGTGTTGGTGGAGTTGGCGCTCGACCATCGCCGCGATCGCCCCGAAAAACGGATTGGAGATGTCGCTGACCAAGAGCGCCACCGTGTGGCTCCGCCGCGTCCGCAGCGACCGCGCCAGCAAATTGGGCCGGTACCCCAGCCTCCGCGCCGCCGCCAAAACCCTCTCCCGTGTCGCCAGGCTCACCCGACGCGACGCGGCGCCCCCGGCCAGCACCCGGCTGACGGTGCTCACGCTGGCCCCGGTGGCGTTGGCGATGTCCTGGAGTTTGGCCGACAAGGTCTCTCCGAAAGGCTTCCGGCGGCGATCATCGTCCCCAAGGGCGGGCATTGTACCGAGGGTCCGATCCCGCGTGAAATGGCGACCGAGGCGGCTCCTCGGCGACATGGCGCCATCGACGAGCCGATGGCGTGAGCGAGCGCGGGTGACGCGCCGCACTCCCGTTCCCGCGCGGCCGCGCCCCGTGAAACCCCCCGACGCCGACACGCGATGTCCGGGACGAGCCGCCGCGACCAACGGAGGAGGAGGGATTCGAACCCCCGGTGACCTTTCGGCCACTCCGGTTTTCAAGACCGGCGCGTTCAACCGCTCCGCCACTCCTCCGGGGGCGTTTGATCTTAAGACTTGGCGGTCGCGCGGGCAACCGGACCGTCGGCGCTTCGCGGACCCGTTGGCCATGCCATCGGGAGATCCTCCCGGAAGCGCCGCATTGATCCCGCGGAGCCGGGAGCACGATCGCCTTCGCGCCGTGAAGGCGCGATGCGTCCCGCTTCACTCACAATGGGTCCATAGCCGGATGACCTTGACGATTCGCGAATCTTCGATGACTTGGTAAACCAGTCGGTGCTGGAGATTCATCCGCCTGGAGTAGGCGCCGCGCAGATCCCCCAGCAGCTTTTCGTAGGGAGGAGGTCTGCGAAAGGGGTCTTCGGCGATCAAGTCGAGCAGGAATTGCGCCTTGGGCCGAAGTCCCGCCGCCGCCAGCTTCTTCGCGTCCTTTTGGGCTTGACGGGTGAAAACCAGTTGGTAATTCACCACTTGACGTTCCGGGCGCATTTTTCGACCGGCGTGTCGAGTCCGCGGCGGATGGATCGGCGCATCTCCGGGATCGACAACAGGTGGAGGGTTTCCTGGATGTCCCGCCAATCCTCCTCGCACACCAGCACTCCGGCGCTGCCCTTGCCTGCGATGTGGACCGGACGGTGCGACGCCGCCACCTCGTCCAGCAGCGACTGCAATTTCGTCTTCGCATGACCAACGGTGATGGCGTCCATCCCCCCATCATACCCGATCCCCGGCCATCCCGCCCAACGGCGCCGAAGCCCGCTTCCCCTCCCTTGGCATCCCCCCCGCGCCCATGCTATAGTGCCCCCCGCACCGGCCTCTTGGCGGAATTGGCAGACGCGCTGGATTCAAAATCCAGTTCCCCAAAGGAGTGTGGGTTCAAGTCCCACAGAGGCCACTGTGGCGGTTTTCCGCGGGCGACGGCGCTGCCGATCGCCCGTGTGCGTTGAGGGAGTCGAGGGCTGATCCATGGACATCAATCTGATGGTGCTCAACGTCGGCAACACCCGCCTGCACCTGGGCGTGTTCGTCGCCGGCGAACTGAAATACAATACCCGCATCCCCCACGACCAACGCGACCTGTGGCCGGGCAAGATCGCCGAGGCCTGGCGGCTCATCGCCGACGCCGATTCCCCCGCCGTCGCCGCCGCCACCGTCAATCCACCCATCGCCGCCGACCTCGGGGCCGCCGTCGAAAAAGTCGCCGGGCACCGCGTCCAGTGGGTGGGCGCCGATCTCGATCCGCCCATCGCCGTCAAGACCCAAGTCCCCTCCGAGACCGGAGTGGATCGCATCCTCAACATCGCCGCGGCCCACGAACAGATGGGCAAGGCCTGCGTCGTGGTCGATGCCGGGTCCGCCGTCACCGTCGATTGCTGCGACGACGCCGGGGCCTTCCTCGGCGGCGCCATCGCACCGGGGACGTCGATGATGCTCGCGGTCCTCCACGAGCGAACCGCCAAGCTCCCGCTCGTCGATTTCGCCGCCCCCGTCGGCGTGATCGGCGACTCCACCGAACAGGCCATCCGCCACGGCGTCTTCCACGGCATTCGCGGCCTGGTCAAGGAAGTGGCCGAGAATTACGCGATGGAATTGGGCAACTGGCCGGAGATCATCGCCACCGGCGGCGACGCCCACACGCTGTTCGACGGCTGGGAACTCATTCACGCCATCGCCCCCGATCTGACGCTCTACGGCATCGCCCTGGCGTACGTCAACCACCACATCAAACATGGCGAATGACGTGCCCAGGCCGGTCGCGGCCTCATCGCCGCCAAGTTGTGTTCGTACCCAACCGACGGCGAATGACACCCCCCCGCCGGTCGCGGCCCTGCTGACGCCCGCCGGCGCCGCCGCCATCGCCGTCATCCGCATCGCCGGCCCGAACGTCGCCGACTTCCTGTCTCGCCATTTCCGCGGCAAGCCCGCCGTCGGGCGCTGCGTCCACGGCCAGCTCGTCGATGGCGACAGGGTGTTGGATGATCCCGTCGTGGCGTTGCGATCCAACACCTCGGCCGACCTCAATTGCCACGGCGGCCCGTGGGTCGTCCAAACCGTGCTCGATCTGTGCGCCCGGTCCGGCTTCACGGTCCTGCCGCGCCCGACCCCGACGAATCTGGCGGACCTGTCCGACGGCGACGCCCTCGGCCGCGCCGTCGCCGGCTGGATCCCCTTCGCCCCCACCGAACTCGCCTTGCGCATTCTGCTAGCCCAGCCCGCCGCCTGGGCGAAATTGCATCGGGATCTCGCCGCCGCCGATCCCGCCGCCCGCGCATCCCGTCTGGCCGAGGCCAATGCCGACCGCGCGCTGCATCATCTGCTCATCCCCCCGACCGTCGCCCTGGTCGGCCGGGCCAACGCCGGCAAATCCACCCTCGCCAACCAACTCTTCGCCGCCGAACGATCCCTCACCGCCGACCTCCCCGGCACCACCCGCGATTGGGTTGGCGAACCGGCCAACCTCGACGGTCTGACGGTCCACCTCATCGACACCCCCGGCCTGCGCGACACGACCGACCCCATCGAACGATCCGCCATCGCCGCCGCCGAAATCCGCATCGCCTCGGCCGACCTGGTGGTGCTGGTCCTGGACGCCATCCGTCCCTTGGCCGGCGAACAATCGGAATTGATCTCCCGCTTCCCCCGCGCCCTCCGCGTCCTCAACAAAATCGACCTCCCCGGCGCCCCGCCCGCCGCGGAACTCGACGGCATCCCCTTGTCCGCCCGCACCGGCGCCGGCGTCGACGCCCTGCGCTCCGCCATCCGTCGCCATTTCGGCTGCGATGGGATCGACATGAACCAGGCAATGGCGATCCCCGGCATGGATCAATGATCGGTCGGCGGCGGTGGGGTCGATGGCGCGAGCGGATCCGCGAGGACTTCGGCGGGCGTCCGGGCCACAATCGCGGGAAAACGACGAAAATCATCGGGGTTCAGCGTGAGAATTTCCCGCAAGCCGTGAACCATCATCAGTGCCGCCAGTCGGGTGTCATGCGCTTGCACGCCCGCTACCGAATGATCGATCAAGAGCCTTCTCCAGACTCCGTAAACAGTCGGTGGCTCAGCCAGGATGTCGATGGCCTGTTCGATCAAGACAAGCCGTCGGTGAGCCTGCAAAGGTGACAATCCGAATCCCCCCCGCGCCGACGGAGGCCGGGTCGCCACGTTCCAGAACTCGGCGATGTTCTGAAAGCCGCAGTGGAACGAGGCGCCTTGATCCTTGAGGAATCGGATCGCCGCGATGATCTGGCCATGGTGCGGATCGACAGAGGTCGTCATCCGCAGCAGGATGCCCGTGTCGATAAGGTATTTCATCAGTCGTGATCGAAGTAAATATCCGTCCGTGAGAAATCAGACGGCAAGGGTTCGATCCCCGCCCCCCCCGCGCCGATTTCCGCCACCCATCGTGCGAACGCCTCGGCGTCCAGCGCCGGCTTGGCGTCGTCCACCCGCGCCACCCATTCCGCCAAGGCGCGTAGATGTTCGGCCAACGGAATACCCCGTGCCGCAGCCTGCGCTCCGAGCGTTTTCAATGCCGACACAGAAGGTTCGTCGAGGCTCAATATCGCCATAACCTCACCCGCAGCCAGTTTACCGCCCCGGCGGAATCATTGTCCAGATTATACGATAGACTGCACAATAGGATGGCATTCCCCCCTCCACCTCTCCGCCTCGGCCAACGCACCCCGTCACTTCTTCCCCGGCCTGCGCTTCGGCGGCTCGCTTGCCGGAACATCCGTCAGGTCATTGGCGCCGGCCTCCGCCGCCTCCTCGGCCTCCTCGTCGCGGGCCTCGCCGTCCACCACGCCCGGCGGCTGATGCGAAATGTTTGCCGCGTCGGGACCCATGTTGCGGTTGCCGCTCCGCTCGCGATGCGGATTGTTCGGATCGAAAATGCTTTCCACCATGATGATATCTCCTTGTGGGGTGCGATGAATCAGCCGCCACCGATGCCGATATTTTCGCATATCCGGCGTCCTATGGGGACGCACGAAATCACCGCCCCCTCCGCCTTTTTTCCAAAACGACGGCCCGCGCCCCTCAATCGCTCCCCCGCACCGCCAGCAGCGGCACGCCCAAGCCGTGCCGCACCGTGGCGATCGTCTCCCCGCGCAGCAGATCCCCCAGCCGCTTGTGCCCGTGCCCGCCGATCACCACCAAATCCACCTTCCGCTCCTTGGCCAACCGCACCAACTCCCGAGGCACATCCCCATACCCCAGCGCCCACGACACCCTCGGCCCGTCGACGCCGTCCCCCAAGCGCTCATTGAGCCGACCCGCCAACTGCGCCAGATACGCATGGTCCTCCCGGCTTTCGGCGTCGTCGGTCATCTCCCCGTGCCACTGCCCGCCCACCCCCTCGACCACGTGCAACAGCACCAGCGCCGCGTTGTGATGCCGCGCCAACGCGATCGCCTCGGCCAACATCGCCTTGTCGCGCGGCTTGGCCTCCATCGCCACCCCGATCCGCGTGTACCGCCGACCCGCCTCGAGCGCCCCGTCGGCGATCTCGATGGCCGACATCCCCATCGGCGGATGCGGCTCCCGCTCCGGCCCGAACGTCAGCCATGCCAGCAACGCCGCCAGCGCCCCGACCAGCGGGATCATGACGATCAACATCAGCGCCCCGTAACTCCCCGCCGCCGCGTGCCACGCGATCAATTGTTGCGCCACCAGCACGCAGTTCAGCCCGATGATGATCCCCGCCACCGTCCACGCCAGGATCTTCACCCACATCGCGTTGACGAACGGACCCATCTTCCGTTTGCTGCCGGTGAACCGCACCAGCGGCACCACCGCGAACGGCAATTGCAGGCTCAATATCACCTGGCTGAACACCAGCAGATCCATCGTCCCCGATTCACCCACCCAACCGATCACCAGCACCGCCGGAATGATCGCGATCCCCCGCGTCACCAACCGCCTCAACCACGGGCGCATGCGGAACTGCAAAAACCCCTCCATCGTCACCTGCCCCGCCAGGGTCCCGGTGAGCGTCGAGCTTTGCCCCGCCGCCAACAGCGCCAGCGCGAACGCCATTCCCGCTAACTTCGTCCCCAGCACCCCATCCAGCAGCCCTTGGGCCTGCTGGATTTCCGTGACCACGATCCCGCGCGAATGGAACGCCGCCGCCGCCAGAATGAGGATCGCGGCGTTGACGAAGAACGCCAGGTTCAGCGCCACCACCGAGTCGATCAGGTTGTACTTGCACGCCCGGCGCACCCCCTCGCGGGTCTGCTCGACCTCCCGGCTCTGCACCAACGCCGAGTGCATATACAAATTGTGCGGCATCACCGTCGCCCCCAGAATGCCGATCGAGATGTAAAGCTGTCCCCCGGTGAGCATGTGCGGCACGAACCCCTGCGCGATCCCCTTCCATGACGGGTCCGACCAGAATAATTCCAACACGAAGCACGCCCCGATGATGAAGATCAGCGAAATGATGAACGCCTCCATCTTCCGCATCCCCAGCCGCTGGATCAAAAGCAGCAGCAGCACATCGGCGCCCGTGATCGCCACCGCCCACAACAGCGGAATGCCGAACAGCATGTTCATCCCGATCGCCGACCCCAGCAGCTCCGCCAAATCCGTCGCCGCGATCGCGATCTCGCAGAGAATGAACAGCACGATCCGAACCAGCGGGCCGTGCTCGTCCCGGCATGCCTGCGCCAAATCGCGCCCCACGACCAACCCCAGCCGCGCCGACAGCGTCTGCAGCAACACCGCCATCAGGTTGCTCATGAGCAGCACCCAGATCAGCATGTACCCATACCGGGCGCCCCCCTCGATGTCCGTCGCCCAGTTCCCCGGATCCATGTACCCCACCGACACCATGTACGCCGGCCCGGCGAACGCCAACATCCGGCGCCACCACCGACCCCCCGGAATTTTCACGCTGGAATGAACTTCCTCCAGCGACCGACCGACTTGCGCGTTGCTCACACTCACTGCCTTTCCTATGGAACCGATGAATCAAGGGCGGCATTTTGAACAATCAAAAAGGAAAATCAAGTCCCCGTTTTGATCCACCGGATTGACGAGTCCGATTCCATCCCTATAATCGTGAAAGTTTTCACAAGGTCGCCTCCCTCTGGACAAACGACCCGTGAAGTGCACAACCAAGGGGCCTGACCCTTGGCTGCGGAAGGTCCGCACCCGAAAAAACAGGCCCCACTACGGAGATGAATCAATGGCTGCGACGTTGACGGCACACAAGCCGAATGATCTGAGCGGAATCCCCAATGCCAATGTGAAGGCATGGGTCGAAAAGTGCGTGAAACTCACCCAACCCGACCAAGTCGTCATCTGCGACGGCTCGCCCGCCGAGCTCCTGGCGATGTACGACGCCGGTTGCAAGGACGGAACCTTCGTCCAACTCAACCAAAAAAAGTGGCCCGGATGCTACTACCACCGGTCCAATTCCAATGACGTCGCCCGCACCGAGCACCTGACGTTCATCTGCACCCCCAACCCCGACACCGTCGGACCCACCAACAACTGGATGGACGACAAGCAGGCCTACACCAAGCTCACCAGCCTCTACCAAGGCTGCATGAAGGGCCGCACCATGTACGTGCTGCCGTTCGTCATGGGACCCATCGGCTCCCCCCTGGCCAAGGTCGGCGTCGAGCTCACCGACTCGCTCTACGTCGCGGCCAACATGAACCTCATGACCCGCATGGGAACCGTCGCCTGGAAACAGCTCGCCGACGGCGATGAGTTCACCCGCTGCCTCCACTCCATCGGCGACTGCAACCCCGAACGCCGATACATCTGCCATTTCCCCCAGGACAACACCATCTGGTCCTTCGGCTCCGGCTACGGCGGCAACGCCCTGCTCGGCAAGAAGTGCCTCGCCCTCCGCATCGCCAGCTACCTTGGCATGCAGCAGGACTGGATGGCCGAGCACATGCTCCTGATGGGCGTCGAATCCCCCGCCGGCGAAAAATCCTACGTCGCCGCCGCCTTCCCGTCGGCCTGCGGCAAGACCAACTTCGCCATGCTCGTCCCCCCGCCCAAGTACGCCGACGAGGGCTGGAAAATCACGACCCTCGGCGACGACATCGTATGGATGTGGGTGGACAAGCCGTCCGGCAAGCTCCGCGCCATCAACCCCGAGGCCGGATACTTCGGCGTCGTCCCCGGCACCAACAACAAGTCCAACCCCAACGCCATGAAGTCCATGGCCAAGGACAGCATCTTCACCAACGTCGCCTTGGTCCCCCTGCAGGACGGCACCTATGACGTGTGGTGGGAGGACAGCGACTGGGACGCCCCCAAGAAGGCCATCGACTGGCAGGGCAAGGAATGGACCCCCGCCAGCGGCACCAAGGCCGCCCATCCCAATAGCCGTTTCACCGCCCCCATGCGCAACAACCCCGTCCTCGACCCCGCCGCCAACGACCCCGACGGCGTGCCCGTCAACGCCATCGTCTTCGGCGGCCGGCGATCCAAGACCATCCCGCTGGTCTTCCAGGCGTTCAACTGGGTCCACGGCGTCTACGTCGGCGCCACCATCGGATCGGAGACCACCGCCGCCGCCACCGGCGCCGTCGGCGTCGTCCGACGCGATCCCATGGCCATGCTCCCGTTCATTGGCTACAACATCCGCGACTACCTCGTCCATTGGTTCAAGATGCGCAAGCCCATGACCGACTGCCCCCGCATGTTCATGGTCAACTGGTTCCGCAAGAACGACCAGGGCAAGTTCATGTGGCCCGGCTTCGGCGAGAACATGCGCGTCCTCAAGTGGATCGTCGACCGCTGCCATGGCCGTGCCTATGCCCGCGAGACGCCCCTGGGCTGGATGCCCCGTCCCGAGGACATCGACCTCGACGGTCTGAACATCGGCGAGGACGAGTTCAAGCAGCTCCAGACCATCAACAACGACGACATCAAGGCCGAAATCCTCAGCCAAGAGGAGCTCTTCCTGAAGCTCGCCGGCGACCTGCCCAAGGAAATGATCTTCCAGAGAGAACTGCTGATCGCCCGGCTGTAGGGAAGCGAGCATGGCGCAAAGCCCGTATTGTTGGAGCGGTCGACTATCGTGGGAATTGATGCGCTGGACATGATCTTCCGCTTGGAAAAATCCTTTGGCGTGAAG
>JBBSAF010000098.1:0-9147 GCA_038252525.1 Tepidisphaerales bacterium | reverse complement strand
TCTTTCATGTCGCGGGGGCGCCCTCGCCTCGTTGTCATACACAAGTCCTCCGCCGTCCTGAACTGCGCGCCCGTCAAGAGATAGGGAGCTCAGCCGCCCTCGGCTGAGAGGCTGTGAACTTTTCCCATCGGGGACAAAAACACCCCGTTTTTTTGGCTGCAAACGAGGCTTTTTTTCCCCGGAAATTCAATACATTCACAAACTCTGAGTCCCCCGTTGTCACGCCGGCCTCCATTCACTCAGCCGGGGGCGGCTGAGCTACATGAAACGGGGGGGCGATGGCCGAGGTGGGTATGACAAGAAAGACGAGGCGCCCCCGCGACAAGAGAACTGCGACCGACGACCGGAGACATTTGCATGACAAAGAGGCGCCTCGCCCTGGCCTTCGATGAGGATGTTCGTGTCCGAATCGCCATCGTCCTGCATCATCGCAGCCCCGTCATCGCCCCGCGTCGCATCGCCCTGTCCTCCGCCGCCCCTTGCATTGTGCGTCCCCGGCCCAATAATCCCTGCGGTTGATTTTCACGCGTTTTCCCCACACGAAAGGTTTCATTCCATGAAAAAGCCCATTCGAGTCGCCGTCACCGGGGCCGCCGGTCAGATCGGTTATGCCCTGCTGTTCCGCATCGCCTCCGGCGCCATGTTCGGACCCGACCAGCCCGTCATCCTCCAACTGCTGGAGGTCCCCGTCGAAAAGGCCATGAACGCCCTCAACGGCGTCGCCATGGAGCTCGACGACTGCGCCTTCCCGCTGCTCGCCGGCATGGTCCTCACCAGCGACCCCAACGTCGCGTTCAAGGATGCCAACTGGTCCCTGCTCGTCGGCGCCAAGCCCCGCGGCCCCGGCATGGAACGGGCCGACCTCCTCAAGGACAACGGCAAGATCTTCACCGCCCAGGGCAAGGTCATCGACGCCGTGGCCGCCGACGACGCCCGCGTCGCGGTGGTCGGCAATCCCGCCAACACCAACGCCATGATCGCCGCCAGCCAGGCCAAGCGCCTCACTCCCGACCGCTTCACCGCCATGGTCCGCCTCGACCAGAACCGCGCCGTCACCCAACTGGCCAAAAAGGCCGGCGTGCAAACCACCGAAGTGAGCGACGTGTACATCTTCGGCAACCACAGCCCCACGATGTTCTCGGCCTTCCATCTGGCCAAGATCAACGGCAAGCCCGTCCCGCAGGTCATCACCGACACCGCGTGGCTGCAAACGACCTTCCAGGAAACCGTCGGCAAGCGCGGCGCCGCGATCATCGCCGCCCGCGGCGCGTCGTCGGCCGCCAGCGCCGCCAACGCCCTGGTCGATCATGTCCGTTCGCTCGTGACCGTCGGCGCCGTCCACAGCATCGCCGTCAAGAGCAACGGCGAATACGGATTCAACCCCGACGTCTGGGCCGGCATGCCCGTCAAGACCACCGCCCCCGGCGCCTACGAGGTCATCAAGGGCCTGCCCATGGACGACTTCGCCAAGTCCAAGATCGCCGCCACCAACAAGGAACTCTCCGAGGAACGCGAGATGGTCAAGGACATGCTCTGACCGTCCCCCCGAAACACCCATCCAAATCCACCCCGGCCGGCGAACCCCCGCGTTTCGCCGGCCGGCTTGTTTCGCGCGCACAGAAGGGGGTCATCCTGGCGCACAGAAGGGGGTCATCCTGACTTCGGTGCCTAGCGCGCAGAAGGGGGTCATCCTGGCGCACAGAAGGGGGTCATCCTGACTTCGGAGCCCATGGCGTGCTCCGATGTGCCGCCTCAGGCGCGCAGAAGGGGGTCATCCTGACTTCGGCGCCCATGGCGTGTAACTGTTTACCGTCGCGCCGACCTACCGTAGGGCGCACAGAAGGGGGTCATCCTGACTTCGGCGCCTAGCGCGCAGAAGGGGGTCATCCTGGCTTCGGCGCCCATGGCGTGCTCCGATGCGCCGCCTCGGTGGCCTTGCCCCCGCGGCCTGGTGTGACGGGTATGTTTGAAAAGTCGTGAGTGGCGATGAATCAGGATGACCCATGACAGGTGACCCATGGCATTTGTTGAAACATCACCTGAAGTGTCCGGCTGCCGTCGCGCCCATGAAAAACCCCCCGGTTCGGATGAACCGGGGGGCGCAGTGGACTTATGGGAGGGAGGGGGGACTTGGGGGTCAGTCCCGAACGATCCTCATGAAGTCAGGCCTCACCCTCGCAGGAGGGACAAGGCCGACTGAGGGGCCGCGTTGGCCTGGGCCAACACGGTGGTCGCCGCCTGCGACAGGATCTGCGAGCGGGTCATCTTGGCGGTCTCCGCGGCGAAGTCGGTGTCGCGAATCGCGCTTTCGGACGCCGACACGTTCTCATAGGCGACACCCAGGCTGTTGACCGTCGAGCCGATGGTGTACTTCTGGAACGCGCCCAGCCGACCACGCAACTGGCTGACCTGCTTGATGGCCTTGTCCAAGACCTTCTGGGCCTTGCCGAGGTTGCCGCTGGTGAGGCTGTTGGCCCCGCCGCTGGACAGGCTCGACAGGAACCCGATGGTCGCATCGCCCAGCGAGCCGGTCGAGACCGACTGGATGCCCAACGCCGCCTTGTCGTTCTCGGTGACCTTGCTGCCGAGGCTGAAGGTCGCCCCGCCGCCGGTGATGGACATCGTCTTGGTCGCTCCGCCGTTCATCCCGGTGGAGACATCGAACTCCATGTCCAGGGTGTCCGAGCGGTAGCTGACGTTCTTGCCCTTGGACTCGGCCGCGGCGCCGTTGACGCGGACGACCGCGTCGGTGCCGTTGTCCTTGCCGCTGGTGCCGCCGGTGACGGCGAAGGTTCCGGCGATGGACTGCACGCTCACGAACTGGTCGGAGCCGAAGCCCGTCGAACTGAACTTGATGCCGCCGGCCGACGCGGTCGCGCTGACGCCCGTCACGCTCTTGATGTTGTTGATCGCCGTCGCGATGGCGGTCGTCGAGCTGCTGCCGGCGAACGACAGTTGCTGGGTTCCGGTGTTGCCGGAGATTTCAAGCGTGACGTTGTTGGCCGCGCCGGTGCCGGCGCCGGTGAAGGCCAGCTGTCCGACGGTGGCGCTGTTGGCCACCGAGATCACCACGCTCATCGACTGACCGTCGGGGAGCTTGGCGGCGTTGACCTGCAACGAATCGAAGGCGCTGGTGGTCACGCCGGTGGTGCTGTAGGCGTAGTTGCCGTTCAGCAGCTTCTTGCCTTGGAACGCGGTCCCGCCGGCGATCTTGTTCACCGAGTTCAGGATCGAATCGACCTGCAACTGGTTGGCGTTGACCTCTTCCTGGCTCAGACCGCCGGAGTTGGCGCTCTGCGTGACCAGGCCCTGGAGCTCCGTCAGCAGCGAGCTGACCTCGTTGAGACCGCCCTCGGCGGTTCCGATGATGTTGCCGGCGCGTTCGGCGTTGTCGATGGCCTGGGTGATGCCGGCCTTCTCCGAGCGCAGGTTCTCGCTGGCGATGAGGCCGGCGGGGTTGTCCTTGCCGCTGTTGATCTTCAAGCCCGTGCTGAGGCGCTCGAGGCTGGTGTTCAACGAATCCTGGTTCTTGCGCAAGACCCGTTGGGCGATCAGCGAACTGACGTTGGTGTTGATTCTGCTCATGACTTTGTCTCTCCGTGACGTACAACAAGCGGCGCGTCGGGCGGATCTGCGGTCCGCGTCGCGCCGTTCATTCCCTTGAAATTGGTCGTGGCGCCGATGGCCAGGGGACAATCCTCGGCGGCCTGTCGGAAGGCTTTTCCCTTCCGCCGGGAGGCACGCGCCTCCCGTCATTCCATCACCGAACCTCCTTTCCCATAAGTCCTCCGGCGACAACCACCTTCGGTTCCGCCGGCACGGGCCATCTGCGGTGGCCCATGTGCGTTGCTGGTGTCATCGACGGTGCTCGGGGGGGGACTTTAGGGGTTACGAACATCCCGATTTATTGGCGCCACCCCTTAAAACGGGCCTTCCGCCGCCCCATCGGGCGCGCCAGTCGGCCCAACGGCGGATTACCGGACCGGAGGCCTTGCGGAGGCAAAAAAGGCGGCTTCGGGAATTTTTTTTTGAAGCGCCGACGGCGCCCATCGCCGGAATGCGGGGATGAATCCCCCCCGGCATGCGGGCGCCTTCGCCCACGTCCAACGGCGCGACCGTCACGGAGGGGGTGGGGAGGTTGCGAAACCCCGCCGAGCGGCGCCGTCACCGGCTTTGATCCGGGAAATGCGAGGCAGAGACGCGTCCGCGACGGTAAGCGGCGGACGATTCACCGGGTGTTCCCGCCGGCGCCTCCACCGACGGACCTGGCGAGGACGGACCTGCCGAGGACGGACCCGCCGATGCGACGACGATCCCCGGCCCGGACGCGGCGGCGCCCGGGCCGGGCATGATCGTCGTCATCACGCGCCGCGGAGCAGCGACAGCACGCTTTGGGGCGTGCTGTTGGCGGTGGCCAGGACGCTGGTGCCGGCCTGCGTGAGGATCTGGGCGCGCGTCATGGCGCTGGTCTCGGTGGCGAAGTCGGCGTCGCGGATGCTGCTCTCGCTGGCCGTCACGTTCTCGAGGGCAACGCCCAGCGAGTTCATGTTGGTGTTGAGGGTGTTCTTCTCGAACGCCCCCAATCGCCCGCGCAGCACCGCCACCTGTCCGATGGCGCGCTCGATGATCCTGCTGGCGGTGGCCGAGTTCCCGCCGACCAGCGTGGCGCTGCCGCCGGTGACGATGTCGTTGAGGTACCCGATGTCGTTGTCGCCGAGCTTGCTGGCGGCGACCGACTGGATGCCGATGTTCACCTGCTGGTTGCTGGCCACCCGGGCGCCGAGCTGGAACAACGCCCCGCCCCCGGTGATGCTGAAGCTCGAGGCCCCGGCGCCGAAGGTCGGATCCAGCGACAACTCCAGGTCCAGGGCGGTGGTGTTGAGCTTGACGCTCAGCCCGTCGCCCACGGTCAAGGCGCCGTTGATGGTCGCCACCGCGTCCCGACCCGTCGCCCGGTCCTTGGCGGCGCCGGCGAGGTCGGTGGTGGCGAACGAGCCGCTCTGGGCCTTGACCGACACGAACGACTTGCTGCCGTACCCGGTCGACTGGAAGACGATGCCCGAGGTGGCGTTGAGCGGATCGAACGCCGCGGCCTGCACGCCGGTGGTGTCGGAAATCCGATTGACCGCGAAGGCGATGGCCGAAGCCTGCGTGCCGGCGGTGAACGTCAACACCTCGACGCCCTCGTTGCCCGTCAGCTCCAACGTGGTGTTGGCGCCGATGGCGCTGGCGGGGAACCGCAGCTCCGCGGTCTGGGCGCTGGTGACCACGTTGATGTTGACCGGGATCGAGGCGTTGGTCCCGAAGTTCGCCTGCTGGATGTGCAATGCCTTGATCGACGAGTTGTTCACGCCGCTGGTGACGTAATCGAGGCTGCCGTTGAGCAGGTGCAGCCCGGCGAACGTCGTGGTGTTGCTGATGCGGGTGATGCTCTCGACGGCGCTGTCCACCTGCAACTGGTTGGCGGCGATCTCCTCGGGACTGAGCGCCCCGCTGTTGGCCGCCTGCACGACCAGCGCCTTGACGTTCAGCAGCAGCGACGCGACCTCCGACAACGCACCCTCGGTCGTCGAGATGACGTTCGAGGCGCGCGACGAGTTGTCCACCGCCTGGTTGATCCCGGCGATCTCCGAACGCAGCCCCTCGGAGGCGATCAGCCCCGCGGGATCGTCCGCGCCCCGGTTGATGCGCAGCCCGCTGCTCAGCCGCTCCAGCGTCCGGCTCAGGGTCTTCTGCGATTGGGCCAGCCCACGTTGGGCGGTCATCGACGAAACATTGGTGTTGATGCGGGCCATGCCAATCCTCCATGATTGTTGATGGCGGGCCGGGACCATCCCGACCGGGCGACTCGGTTCCGTTCCCCGGAACCCTCAGGCGGCGAGCCTTGTTTTCACTTCACGTCCACTGCGACCGATCATCGGGGCCACCGGCGATCCCGCCGGGGCGTCGGCCGTGGTCTTCGGCCGGCGCCCTGGCGTCGAAAGCCCGCCCCGAGGGTCATTTGCGCTCCTGGCGGTCGGACTGGGGACGTATGCCCCCCAGTCCCGACAAATCCTCGGGTTTCACCTGCGCCGCCTCCCGGTTCTCGCGCCGGATGGCGTCGTAAACCTCCTTGCGGTGCACGCTGATTTCCTTGGGGGCGTTGATCCCCAGACGCACCTTGTCACCGCGGATATCCACCACGGTCACCTCGATGTCGTCGCCGATCATGATCGTCTCATCACGCTGTCTGGACAGCACCAACATGGCTAGCTCCTTCCTGGGCATCGGCCAACCGCCAACCGGCGGCAAGCCCCTCGTTCGCGCGACATCCGTGTCGCACGGCGCCCGACTTGCGAGCGCGTCGTCCGGTTCCCGCCCGGCGGGGCGCGGACCGGACCGTGGGCCGAACCTAGGCGCTTTTCGCCAGGGCGGCCTCGCCCGGGAGCCTCACCAGCGGCTGCCGTGTCGTCCACTTCTTCTCCGTCAGCACCACCTGCATGGCCTTGCGATTGGCGGCGTTGACCACCAACGGCCCCAGCAGGTTGCCCGTGAGCCACTCGCCCACGCGGTTGCAGATCACGAAGACCTGGGCATATGCCGAATCCTCCAGCCCAAGCTCGCCGCGAACCTCGTCCTTGATGGCGACGGAGTAGTCCTTGAAGAACGTCGTCGGATCCGTGACGACGAACGCCAGGTTGGGGTCCTCGACGCACTGCAGCCAGAAGAAATAATTCCCCTCGCCGGTCTGGATCAGCGCGAAGCGCTGGCGCTCGGGGAAACCGAGCAGCCCGTGCTCGAAGCTCATGATCCGCTCGTCGTCCACATCCAAACGCCCGAATCGGGTGGTCTCGATCTCCATGCGAACTCCATTTCCCGCGCGACCGCGGCCGCGCCCCCGCGGCGTCCGCCGCGGGCATCCGATGACGATCGCGGGCGAAAAATCGCCGCCGGGTCGAATCGCCGACCCGACCGGGAACCGCACCGGACACCACGGTTCCCGCCGCACAACCTCCGGGCCGACCCTTCCCGGCCAACCCGCGCCGACGCGTCCCGCGCCGGTCTTGCAAACCCGTCCCGCCGGGGGCTTTCAGCCCATCGCGCCGTTTCCGCGCGTCCCGGCGCCTTGTTTCGCGCCCCGCCCCCGTTTAATCACATCCAATCGCATTGCACTACTGTACGAACACCCCGTATCAAACGGCGTGCCATCAACCCAGGAAATCCATCAGCGACATCTTGTCCGTCGCCGACGCCGTCCGCAGGCTCGCCTCCAACGCCGTCTGCAATGTCTGGAACTTCGAGATCGCGGCGGTGTAATCCACATCCTCCAACTGCGACAGCAGCGACTTGGTCGCCACATCCTCATCCGCCAGCCGGTTCGACCGCGAATCCAGCTCCCGCACCCGCGCGCCCGTCCGACCGCGCAGCCGGATCACCCGCGACTCATCCTCCTTCAACGAACCCCCCGCCACCGTGATCCCCGCCTGGTCGCCCTTCTCCAGCGACGCCGCCAGCTTCAACAGATTGCTGAACACCCCCGACGCCTGCACGGCATCGACATCCGCCCCGGCGATCGTGTTGCCCACCGCCGCCCGGGTGATCCCCAAATCCGCGGCGGCGTTGGAAAAGTTCACCGGCGTGACTCGCAAGGCGCCGCCGCCGACGGTGTTGTCGGTGATCGTGATGCCGTTTCCATTGGCCGCGAAGCCCGCCGCCACCGCCCCGCCGCCGGCGGCGTTGATCGCGTCGATGACTCCCTGCACCGTCGTCGCGCCGCTCACATCGACGCCGAACGCCGTCCCCCCGGCGGTGTCGATCTGGAAATCGGCGCCCGCCACCGTACGCACCCCGGCGCCGGCGTTCAGCTCCGCCAGTTCCGTCCCCGGATGGAAGCTCCGCACCCCCAGGTCGCTTGCCAGCGTCCCCCCGGCCTCGGAGATCGTCATCGTCGTGTTCTGCGTGGCGTTGAGGATGTTGATGCCGGTCCCCGCGTCGTTGACGCTCGCCCGCACGCCGACATTCGCGCCGTTGATGGCGTTGAGCAGGTCCTCCATCGTCGCCGCGCCGGCGAGGTTGATCGTCGCGCTCTTCTGCCCATTGGTGATCGTCATGCCGTTGGCGGTGTCGATCCCCAACCCCCCCTTCAGGTCCGACAACCGCGTGAACGGCGTCAACTTCGGCGCCACCATCCCCCCCACGATCGCCGTCCCGGCGCCCCCGCCGGCCGGGTTGGAGATCCCCAGGTCCGTCGCCGCCGTCCCCCCGCCGACATCCTTGATCGTGATCGTCTCGCTCGCCAGCCCCGTCACCTGCAGGCGCTGGCCCCCCATCCCCAGCCCGGCGGTGATCCCGCCCACGCCCGCGGCGTTGATGGCGTTGATGACATCCCCGACGCTCTTGACGTCCGTCAGATCCACCACCGCCGACGTGCTGCCATTGGAGATCCGGATCGACCCGCCGCCCACGCCCGCACCCAACGCCCCGCCCAGGTCCGCCAGCCGCGTGGCCGCGGTCATCCGCGGGGTCAGGTCCGCCGTCCCCTCGACCCGGCTGGACAAGGCCCCGAACGCCTCGGCGCCATCGACCATGAACGGCAGCACCGTCCCGTCGTCGTAAATGTTCGACAGCACCCGCGTCGAGCCGACGAACTTCACCCCGCCGCCATCCTCGACGAACGGCACGGCCGACGATTTGTCCCCCGCGAACAGGTACATCCCCTGCGACTGGGTGTTCGACAAACTCAACACCTGCGAATAAATCGAACGAACCACCGCGGCGGCGCCCTGACGCGCATCCGCCGTCACGTCCGATCCCACGTTCGCCGACGCCAGCGTCTGCGCCTGCCGCAGCAGGTCGGTCACGTCCCCGAGGGTCGAGTCTGCCAAACCCAGCTGGTTGGACGCCTGGTTGATGTTCGTGGTGTACGCCTCGCGGCGTTCGATGGTCTTTCGCAGCTGCTGGGCGATCGCCGCGTCCCCCGGATCGTCGCTGGGCACGCTCAGCCGCTTGCCGGTGGAGAGCTGGTTGGACACCTCCAGCATCGACCGCTGCGTCCGCGCGATCGCCGCGCCCGCCACCCCCGTCCTCAGCAAATTGCTCACCCGCGCCAAGTTCATCGGGACCATCGCCATGGGATACCGCCTTTGCGTTGCAGTTGATGGTTGATAG
>JBBSAF010000097.1:0-9193 GCA_038252525.1 Tepidisphaerales bacterium | reverse complement strand
GCTCGTTGGGCAGGCCATCATAGACCATCACCCACGGCAAGCCGTTCATGAAGAGCAACAGCTTGAAATCCCGCTCGCCAACAAAATGCTGCACCGCGCCGATGGACGCCGCGATCGACCAAAGCGTGCGAACCTCCTGCTCCTTCTGCGAGCCGTCGGGCTGATAGACCTTGCGGGGATCAACGTCTGCAATATTGCCGCCGTAGATGCCGACGGCACGGTCATGGCCGCTGGAAAAGTTGGTGGAGACCACCGTCGCCACGCGATCGTCGACGTTGGCCACCCAGCTTTCGGTGTCCCATATCCTCACGCGCCCGCCGGTTCGGTTCAGGAACGGCTTGTAGGTTGAGATCGGGCTGAGGCCCTGATAGTGGATGCTCATGAAATCCAGACGTTTCAGGAAGTCGTCCTTGCCATCGGGGAAGAGCTTATCCAGGGTATTGCTGGAGGAGTCGCAACCGCCCAGCAGCACCTGGACGCCGGCTTCCTTGCGGGCCTCCTCGACGCCTTCGCACATGGCGGTGAATATCTCGCGGTAGCGAAGCATGTCCGCGCCCCAGTGGCCGATCGAGACGCCTTCCCATGGCTCGTTCCAGAGCTTGATGGCGATGACCGGCCCCTTGGGGTAGCCGTATTCCATGGCAAGGCGCTTCGCCAGTTTCTTGAAGTCGGCGTCATACTGCGGCAACCAGGCGATATCGGGCTTGCTCATGCCCTCTATGGCCACGCCGTTCTCGTCAAGCCACGGACGCGGGACGCCCAGCGGCTGGATCTTGCCAGTCCATGGCACCCCGTGGCCAAACTCGACGGTGATGCCCATGCCGCCTTTCTTCAGTTGCTCGAACTTGGATTTGCGGACTTCGCCCTGATACCAGTTCTCGAAATCGGGGTCGTCGCTCGGCTTGTATCCCCAGCCAACGCGATTGGGAGAAACGCCCAGGCGAGTGTTGACGTCGATATCGTTCAGATCCGTCGTCAGTTTGGTGAACGGGCCTTTGTGGGCGGTGGCCTTGAACGTGCGGATGAATGAGGAGACGAAGCGCCGGCCCTGGCCGGGGATGTCGATGACGATGGCGTAGCCGCCAAAAGTTTCGGGAACCTTCGGAGCCACCTTCACGTTCGCGTAGCCCTTGGGGGCGATGTCCAGTGGAACCGTGACGGTATCGACGGCGCCCATGGAGAAGACCTTGGGCTTCCAGATATCGCCCGGAATGCCCTTGGTGCCATAGTGGATGATCTCCACCTTGGCATCGCCCCCAATCGCCTTGTCGGTCTTGTTCTGAATCTGCAACGTCAACTCAAGCGGCTCGCCGGGGTACAGGATGTTCCCCGGCGCGCTCATGGAGACGAGCAGCGCGTCATATCCCGTCACTTCGCGGCCGGCATCCAGCCCAAAGCTCGTCGCGAAGTCCTCCATGTTCCGACCTGTGACCATTTGCGCTCCCGCCGACGAGGCCAGAACCAGTACGCCCAGCACCGCAGCGCGGATACGTGTCATATTCAATATCGCCATTGGTAATTCCTTTTGTTTTTGTGATTCACCCACCGGTCGCGCTCGCCAGAAGTCGGGAGTCTCTTCCCGGGAAACCCGTCCGGCGAGTCCGCCAACAACAGTCCCTTATCCGGCAACACGTTTTCTGAGATTGATACCCATCGGTGGCCGGTCGCGTTGACCTCCGAGCAGATTTTTTTTCGGAGGCTGATCCCGCGCCGGCGCTGCTGGCATGCCCGAGGCGCTGACCACATCAGTCAGCGGCCTGCCATAGAACTGGCCGGTGTCGTCCACAACTGCCATTTCGTCTCAAATCATGGGAAATTTGACTTCGCCAGGCCGTAGTAGAGCGATTAGGGTGAGGAGTTTTCAAGGCCTGATACGCCGGGAGGCATTCCCCACGGGCGATCTTCCGTATCCCTCTTGGATCGACCCACAAACAAGTTCTCACGATCGGCTCTCCGCCGATCGTGAGAAGAAACAACCGCCTATTACAACTGTTCAAGCATGACGACGGCGGGCCAGAAGACTTACCGAAGCCAAGCCAAGCAAGGCGAGGCTCGTCGGTTCCGGAACAGGACTTAGTTGGAAGCCGTTGAGGGCTCCGAATTCCGTACTGTTCCTTTGAAAGTCAGCAACAATCACGCCGTCGACAGGTGACACATTGCTATAGACAACGTATTGTTGACCTTCGGTGAAAGTGCTATAAAGAAAGGCTCCACCGGTCGTCAGTTTATCCACGCCACCGACCGTGAATTTGGTGTTCTGGTCTGTCTGATCCCCTTGGCCATAGAGGTATAGATCATATTGCCCAGCAGGCACATTCGCGAGGGTGAGATGGCCGATCCCTGAGTTCGAAACATAAGCATAGTCGCACATTAAAAGGCCGAGGCGGCTTATTTCGGTGTTATCGGCAGGGTTAGCAAATTTCGAGGTGTCGCCAGTCACATTAGAAATGCCTTGGGTAACGATCGTAGCCGTTACAACAGTCAAGGTACCAGTGCTGTCTTTCAAGGTAACAGTGCCATTACTCCACTGATTCCAGACATCGCCGGTTGTGCCGACGGCGCCGGCTCCGGTCATAACGCGATCAGTGTTATTTGGATTTCCCAAATCGCCATTGATCAAAGCAGCGGTTGCCGATTGCCCCGCGACGAAACTCGAAACGGCCAA
Organism: Tepidisphaerales bacterium; assembly: GCA_038252525.1. Classification (GTDB taxonomy): domain Bacteria; phylum Planctomycetota; class Phycisphaerae; order Tepidisphaerales; family Tepidisphaeraceae; genus JBBSAF01. The sequence goes on along the minus strand of JBBSAF010000097.1, from coordinate 6,528 downwards.
AGCCGCCAAACCCGATACGATAGAACGGGGGGAATCAAAGGGGTCGGGAGTCTTTGTTCGAACCATGGCGCCAGGGCTATCGCATCTTCCTTGCTCCATGCGGGATGGTGACTCAGAATCAAACTTTGTCCATCAACGCTGGTTGAGGGTGGATTTTGCAAAACGGCCTCCACGCCAGCGCCAAGTACATGGACGCTTGAAGATGCGATAGCCCTGACCCGCCGTCGCCCGGTCATGCCGCCCAACGAGGGTGAGGCGCCCCCGCGACATAGGAGGGCAGTTCCTTGCGTTGACGGCATCCCGCTCCCTGGGCACCGTGGTGGGCGCGTTCATGCGACATAGGATGGCAGTTCCTTGCGTTGCCGGCATGGGTCGGGACACACCCGCCACCCAAAAACGCCGCGGCGGGGAAAAATAGCGCAACTCTTGACGCCATCGTTGTTTGCGATCAGTTTTCCTCCATGATGGTTTCGCGCACGACCTCCTCGATGGTGGTCACGCCATCGTAGATCGCCAGCAGCCCGCTTTGACGCAACGTCCGCATTCCCCGGCGTTTGGCCTCGGCCCGCAGGACCTGGGTGCTGGCGTGTTTGATGATCTGATCGCGCATGTCGTCGTCGAGGGTCATGATCTCGTAGATGCCCAACCGACCCCTATATCCGGTGTTGTTGCAGTGCTCGCACCCCTTGCCATAGTAGAACACCCGCCCGGCGACCTCCTCGGGGCGGAGTTCCAGTTCCATCAATTGCTCCTCGCTGGGGGTGTATTCGCTCTTGCAATGAGCGCAGACTCGGCGGACCAGTCGCTGGGCGACGATGCCCTCGAGGGTGGCGGTGACGAGGAACGGTTCGAGTCCCAAATCGAGCAGACGGGCGATGGCGCTGGGGGCGTCGTTGGTGTGCAGGGTGCTGAAGACCAAGTGGCCCGTAAGTGATGCCTGCACCGCGATTTCGGCCGTTTCCTTGTCGCGGATTTCGCCGACCAGGATCATGTCGGGGTCCTGTCGCAACATGCTGCGCAGAATGCGCCCGAAGGTCATCTCGATGTCGGCCTTGACCTGGCACTGGATGATGCCGTCGATGTCGTACTCGACGGGATCCTCGGCGGTGATGATCTTGGTGGAAGGGTCGTTGAGCTCGCGCAAAGCCGAATAGAGCGTGGTGGTCTTGCCCGAGCCGGTCGGGCCGGTGACGACCACGATGCCGTTGGGTTTGTGGATGAGTTGGCGGACCACTTCGAGCTCGTCGTCGCGCAGTCCGATCTTGTCCAGGTCCAGTTGGACGTTGCTGCGGTCGAGCACGCGCATGACGACGCTTTCGCCGAACATGGTGGGCAGGACGCTGACGCGCAGATCGATGGGCTGGTTGTTGACGCTCAGCTCGATGCGCCCGTCCTGGGGAAGCCGGCGCTCGGCGATGTCGAGGTTGGCCATGACCTTGATGCGGGAGCTGATGGCGGCGGCGATGTGGGATGGCGGGGGCATCATCTCATAAAGCACGCCGTCGATGCGGTATCGCATCTTGAACTCATCCTCGAAAGGCTCGAAATGGATGTCCGAGGCCTTGTCCTTGATCGCCTGGAGCAGCACCAGGTTGATGAGCTTGCGGACGGGGTTGGAGTCGGCGGCTTCCTTGAGGCTGTCGAGGTCGATCGATTCGCCGCGACCCTTGAGGTCCTTCAGGGTGTCGTCGCTGGACAGCTCCCCGAGGATTTCCCCGAGACTCTCGGTGCCGGCCTGGTAATGCTTGGCCAGCAGCTTCTCGATCTGCTCGGAGTCGGCGATGACGGCCTTGACGTGGTAGCCCATGAGCGAACGCAGGTCGTCCAGCGCCCGGAAGTTCTCATGGTTGGCCATGGCCACGGTGAGGGCCTTGGTCGCCTTGTCGTATTGGAGGGGCAGGACCTTGTTGGTGGTGGCGATCTGGGCGGGGACGGCGTCGATGGCGTCCTTGGAGATGTCGAGGCCTTCAAGGCTGACCAGTTCATAGCCGCGTTGGGCGGCGAGGGCGATGTTGAGGTCGCTTTCCTTGATGTAGCCGAGGTCCAGGAGAATTCGCCCGATGGCGCCCCCCTTGGACTTTTGGAACGTCAGGGCCTCGACGACCTGATCGCGGGAGACCTTGCCCATCTTGGTCAGGACGCGCCCGATGGGACGGTCCTTGAGCTGGTCGATGGGGACCGACAGGGGCGCCGCGGGCGCGGGGACGCCGGGTTTGGACGCTCCGGGGGCGCCGGGCTTGCCCGGTCCGGGGGCGCCGGGCTTGCCCGGTCCGGCGGGACCGGCGGATTTGGCATGGGCGCCGCGCGGATCCTTGGGATTGCCGTGACGGTCGCCGGGGGTGGAGGCGGCGCCGGGGGGAAGGGTTCTGCTCATGGGGTTTTCTTTCCGTCGCCGGCGCCCGCGGGGGGGCAACCGACGGCATTTTCATCCTCAAACGGTCATTTCTTGCCCGACGCGGCCTGCATTCGGGCGCGATTGGTGGCCATGGCGGCCTTGCGTTCGGCGTCGGAATCGCCGGGGGGGGTCGCGCCCCCCGCGGCGGCGGCGGCAGCGGCTCCGGCGGCTCCGACGGCGCCCTGTTTCTCGGCGACCTCGGCCAGCAGGGCGTCGTCCTGGGTCTGGACATCGCGCCCGGCGCGCTGCATTCGGTCGACCATGGCGCCGGGGACCTTGGACTTGTCGATGGCCTCCTCTTCGGAGATTTTCCCGGCGTTGAAGAGCATCCAGAGGTGGTCGTCCAGAAGCTGCATCCCGTAGCGTTTGCCGGTCTGGATTTCCGAATCGATTCGGAAGCTCTTGTTCTCGCGGATCAGGTTCTGGATGCCGGGGGTGACGTACATGAACTCATAGCCGGCGACCATGCCGTCGGTGTCCACCCGCGGGCACAGGCACTGCGACAGCACGGCGATGAGGTTGTTGGCCAACTGCACGCGGACCTGTTCCTGCTGGTCGGTGGGGAAGGCGTCGATGATGCGGTTGATGGTGCTGGCGGCGCCGGAGGTGTGGAGGGTGCCGAAGACCAAGTGACCGGTTTCGGCGGCGGTGATGGCCGAGGAGATGGTCGCCAAGTCGCGCATTTCGCCGACGAGCATGACGTCGGGGTCCTGTCGCAGGGCGCGTCGCAGGGCCTCGGAGAAGTTGGGGACATCGACGCCGACCTCGCGTTGGACGACGATGGACTTCTTGTGCGGGTGGTAGTACTCGATGGGGTCTTCTATCGTGATGATGTGTCGGTCGTAGTTCTCGTTGATCCAGTTGACCATGCAGGCCAGGGTGGTGGTCTTGCCGGATCCCGTGGGTCCGGTGACGAGGAACATTCCTCGGGGACGTCGGCAGATCTGCTCGGCCATCCTGGGCAGGCCGATCTGCTCGAAGGTCATGATCTTGTTGGGGATTTTGCGGAGGACCAGGGAGCAGACTCCCTTTTGCTTGAAGATGGCGACGCGGAAGCGGGCCTCCTCACCGTAGGCGAAGCCGAAGTCGCCGGAGCCTTCCTCCTCATATTCCTGCTGGATTCGCTCGGGGGTGATGGACTTCATGAGGGCCATCGTGTCCTCGGCATCGAGCACCTTGGTTTGCAGCTCGCGCAGATGCCCGTGGAGGCGCAGGGTCGGTGGCCGGCCGACGGCCAAGTGGAGGTCCGAGGCGTTTCGGCGGACGCAGGTTTCCAGAAGACGGTCGATTTGGATGGTGGCCATGATGAAATCCAGTTGGCAGTTGGCAGTTGGCAGAGGGTCGTTTTACGTTTCGGACGGGGGGGGACGCCAGGTTTCGAGGTGGTCGGCGAGGGCTTCGGCCTCTTCGTCGGGGAGGTGGGCCGAGAGGAGTCGGCGGGCGTGGGCGATATCGCGGCACAGTTCGGGGCTGAACAGCGAATCGAGGGACTCGAGCATCTCCCGCCGGCGCGCTTCGGACAGGGCGGCTTGGCCTTGGGGGATGGCGTAGTGGCTGCCGAGGCGCCGCAGCGAGACGGTGAGCCGCTCGAGGACGCTCCACGCCTGGACCAGATCGCCGCGCGACACGATGACGCGGGCGACGGCGGGGGAAAGGGATCGGGCTTCCATGACACGCCTCAATGGTTGAAGAACGCCTCGGTGTTCCGTTCGGTCAGTTCGATGTCGCCGACGATGAACCACTCGGCGACACGAAACCGGGCGTTCCACTGATATTTCAACTCGTCCTCGGGCACATCGAACTCCACACACGCCTTGCCCTTTCCCTCGTCCAGCCCATAGGTGTCGGCGGCATCGGCCGGGGAGAGCCTGCGGGAACTCGCCGGCTCGACGAACACCTTGTTTGGGTCCCGCGCCACCAACCGTCGTTCGGCCACGATTCGCCGCATGGAACTGACGCGGGTGTAGTGTCGAACGCGAACCATGGGCGGCTTTCCATGCGACCGATGACTACCCCGTGACGATTCCCTCCACTTGGGCGACCTTGACGATTTCCTCGGCGGTGGTGGTGCCGGCGAGGATCTTCAGGCGACCGTCGGCCAGAAGGCTTTTCATGCCGCCGGCGAGGGCGGCCTTGCGGATTTTGTTGGTGGGGGCCCGCTCGAAGGCGAGGTTTCGGATCTCGCTGTTGAGGTGCATCATCTCGAAGATGCCGATTCGCCCCCGGAATCCGGTGCCGGTGCAATAGTCGCAGCCGCGGGGCTTGTAAAGGGTCTTGTCGACCAAATCGCGCTCGGTGATGCCCGCGAGCTTCAGCCACATCGGGTCCGGCTCGCGGTCGGGCTGCTTGCACTTGGGACACAGCACGCGAATGAGCCGCTGGGCCATGACCGCCTGGATCGAGCTGGCGACCAGGAAGGGCTTGACGCCCATGTCGATCAGCCGGGTGATGGCGCCGGGGGCGTCGTTGGTGTGGAGGGTGCTGAAGACCAAGTGGCCGGTGAGGGCGGCCTGGATGGCGACCTCGGCGACCTCGAGATCGCGGATTTCGCCGACGAGGATGATGTTGGGCGCCTGGCGGAGCATCGAACGGAGGATCTTGGCGAAGCTAAGCCCGATCTGGTCGCGCACCTGGCACTGGTTGATGCCGACGAAGTTGTATTCGACGGGGTCCTCGGCGGTGATGATCTTCTTGTCCGGGCGGTTGAGTTCGTTGAGGGCGCCGTAAAGCGTGGTGGTCTTGCCCGAGCCGGTCGGGCCGGTGACCAGGAAGATGCCGTTGGGGCGCTTGATGATCTTCTGGAAGATCTTGTAGTCCTCATCCTCGAAGCCGAGGTTTCGGATGCCGATGCGGACGCTGTCGGGGCGCAAAATACGCAGCACGACTGATTCGCCGTGGTAGGCCGGAAGGGTGCTGACGCGAAAGTCGATCATGGCCTTGTCGACCATCATCTTGATTCGCCCGTCCTGGGGAAGGCGCTTCTCGGCGATGTCGATGCCGGCCATGATCTTCAGTCGGCTGATGAGCGGGCCTTTCATGCGCAGGGGGATGCGATCGCGGTCGACGCATTCGCCGTCGATGCGGTAGCGGACGCGGATGCGGTCCTTCATCGGCTCGATGTGGATGTCCGAGGCGCGGTTGCGGACGGCCTCGGCGATCATCGCGGTGACGAGCTTGATGATCGGCGCCTGGGTGGGGTCGTTGACGGCGGCCTCGTCCATGCCGGCCATGTCGATGGACTTGTCGATCGAGCGGTCGACGCTCTTGTCCATCGAGCGGTCCATGGACTTGTCGAGGGTGTCGCGCAGGCGGTCGATGGTGCGGTCCATCGTCTTGTCGATGGTCGTCGAGGCCGAGGCGTTGAACAGCTCGTCGAGGATCGACTTGATGCGCCCCTTGGCGGCCAGGACCGGTCGCATTTCCTTGTTGAGCCGGAACCGCAGGACCTCCAGCATCTCCAGATCCAGCGGGTCGTGCATGGCGACGCGGAGACGCCCGTTTTCCATGCCCAAGGGGAGGATCATGTGCTTGCGCATGAACTCCTCGGGGATGAGCGTGGTGGCGTTGGGGGGACGGCGTCGCGGGTGACGTCCACGTACTCCATGTTGTGCTGGGTGGCCAATGCCTTGTAGACGCCGGCCTCGGGGCATTTCTTGAGATCGACCAACGCCTCGCCGATGCGGAGGTTCTTGGTCTTGGCGTATTCGAGGGCCTCGGCGACCTCCTTGGCGTTGACGAGTCCCAGATCGACGAGAATCTCACCGAGTCGCTTTTGTTGTTTGGCCATGTCGGTTCTCTCCGGGGCGTCGGGTCGCGGGGGTCGCATCGCGGGCGGCGAAGATCGGAACTTCGCCGGCGTCAATATACCACCTTCGGCGGCGAATATGGGTTCGCACGCCGCGGGCGGGATCGCGGGGGGGCGCGGCCCCATGGGCATTAGTTTAACCGGCAAACGGGTTGCGAACCAATGTTTTCTCCGCAGGCGGGGGGCAAGCGTCCCTCGTTGTTATACAAAAGTCACCGGCCAACCGCCGTGATATCCCCGTCGCGGGGGCGCCTCGCCCCCGTTTTTCCAAATCAAGCCGAGGAGGACGGCGCTCAACGGGGGCTTTCACTACCTCCAAACCCATCTT
>JBBSAF010000096.1:0-9263 GCA_038252525.1 Tepidisphaerales bacterium | reverse complement strand
GGGGAGAGGATGGTTGTGGGTTGTGGGTTGTGGGTTGTGGGTTGCGAGTTGTGGGTGGCGAGTTGTTGGAAAGGGGAGGGGTTGTAGCGGGGAAATCGGCGTTCTTTCAGCCCCCCGCGTTTCTCTTTCAGCCTACCCCTTCTGCCTACTGCCCTCTGCCTACCGCCTTCTGCCTACCCCTTCTGCCTACTGCCCTCTGCCTACCGCCTACCGCCTTCTGCCTTCTGCCAACTGCCTACTTCCTCCCTCCTACTCCGCCCGTTGATCATTCAACGTGACTTGCAGTTCGCGTTTTTCGTCCCCTGCGAGATACAGCGTTTGCGTGGGGAAGGCGAACTCGATGCCGGCTTCGGCGTAGCGCTTGAACAGCAGCAGGTTCACATGCTGGGCGTGGGCCATGTAGGACCAGTAGTCCGGCGGGGTGAACCAGTAAAACACCTTGATGTTGAGGCTGTCGGCGTTGAGCTCGTTGAAGTAGACGCGCGGGGGGGTTTTCTCCATGTCGAAGGCGGCCTCGACGGCGGGTTCCGCCATGATCTCCTTCAGGATCTTCACCGCCTCTTCGATTTTCTCCGGGGAGGTGTCGTAGGTGATGGTGACATCCATCACGCGGCGGATGCTCTTGCGCCGGCCGATGTTGGTGACCTCGTTGTCCACGATCTTGGCGTTGGGAATTGTCACGAGGGCGCCGTCGAGGGTCCAGATGCGCGTCGAGCGGAAGCCGATCTCGCTGACCGAGCCGGTCTGCCCGGCGAAGGTGATGAGGTCGCCGACCGCGAAGGGACGGTCCATCAGGATGGTGATCGAGCCGAAGAAGTTCTTGACCGAATCCTGGGCGGCCAGGGAGACGGCCAAACCGGCGATGCCGAGACCGGCCAGCCACGAGCCGATGTTGGCGCCGAAGATGTTCTCGGCGACGAAGAGGGTGAAGACGACGACGAGGAAGACGCGGAGGGTCTTGCGGATCAGCGGGGCGATCTGGTCGTCGAGCTTGCTGGCGGTGTGGGAGGCGAGGCGCTGGAGCCAGATGTCCACCAGTTCGACGAGGTTATAGAGGAGCCAGCCGACGCTGATGACGTAGAGGAACGCCAGCACATGGAGGGCGAAGGTGCGGACGCCCTCGGAGATGACCTCGAGCACCGGCGCCAGTCCGGCGCTCAGGCCGAGGGTGAGGATGGCAAGTCCGGCGGGTCCGATGGCGCTCTGGAGGAGGGTTTGCTGGGCGCACCAGCCGTGTTTGCCGACGCGGTCGCCCAGGCGCCGGAGGACGGACTGGACGATGCGCCCGACGACGACGCCGGCGAGGACGCCGATGAGCAGGATGCCCCAGCCAAACCACGAGACGCGTGACAGGTCGGCGAAGGTGCTTTTGACGGTGTCGGTGATGGCATCGATGGCCGGCTGGCTGGAGGGCGCGGTGGTGGCTTGGGCGAGGATACGCGGGAGGGCGGGCAACATGGTGGCACTGTACGCGCGAAGGCGGAGGGGGCAAGGAGGCAGTTGGCAGTTGGCAGTTGGTGGTTGGCAGTTGGCAGAAGGAGCGGGGGAAGGCGGAAGGCAGAGAGGGGAGGCGGTGGAGAAACCGGGGGCAATGGGGTACTTTGGCGGGCATGGCGGATCTCCGCATTTTGCTCGGCGCGATGAGCGGCACCAGCGCCGATGGCGTGGATGTGGCGGTGGTCCGCGTGACCGGCAGGGGATTGGGGCTGCGCGCCCAGTTGATCCATCATCACCATCGACCCTACGACCCGATGACGCGGGGGGCGCTGTTCGAGTTGCGGGAGGCGGGGCGCGTGTCCTTGGAGAACCTCAACCGCGTCGGACGCGAGATCACCCTGACCTACGCGGCGGCGTGCAACGAGGCGCTGTTCGCGTCCCGCACGCCGGTGCATCATGTGTCGGCGGTGGCGGCCCACGGACAGACGCTCTATCACCATCCGCCGCTGACGATGCAGTGGCTGGACCCATCGCTGCTGGCCGCGGAGGTGGGGTGCGCGGTGGTGAGCGATTTCCGGCGGGCCGACTGCGCCGCGGGGGGTCAGGGGGCGCCGCTGGTTCCGTTCGCGGATTATCTGCTGTTCCGCGATGCCGAGCACAGCCGGGTGCTGGTGAACATCGGGGGGATCGCCAACTTGACGTGTTTGCGATCGGGGGGAACGCCGGATGAGGTGATCGCGTTCGACACCGGGCCGGGGAACTGCATCGCCGACGCGATCATGCGGGAGCGGACGGGCGAGGCGTTCGACGCCGGGGGGGCGCTGGCGCTGGGGGGCAAGGTTGATGAGCGATTGGCGCGGGCGATGCTGCGCCAGGATTATTTCGCGGGCGAGCCGCCGAAGACGACGGATGTGCCGACGATGCTCGAGGGGTATCGGGCAGCGCGGGCGGAGGTGTTCGGCGATGGCCAACCGACGGTCGCCGATGAGTTGGCGACGGCGTGCCGGATCACGGCGAGGTCGATCATCCAAGCGGCGTACCTGATGGATTTCGTGCCGAAATATCCGGCGGAGGTGATCGTGAGCGGAGGCGGGGGCAAAAACGCGGCGATGATGGCGGCGATGGGGGAGGAATTGCGGCGATTCGCGGAGAACGGTCGGCCGGATCGCGGCAACGAGCCGGCGCTGCGGACGATCGACGAGCTGGGGTATCCGTCGCAGTCCAAGGAGGCGGTGGCGTTCGCGCTGCTGGGGGCGGCGACACTGGAGGATTTCCCTTCGAATCTGCCCAGCGCGACGGGCGCGCGGCGGGCGGTGGTGTTGGGGTCGATCACGCCCAAACCGTATTGATGCGGGCGGATCCGAGGCGGCTGGATCGGTGGATGTCGCGGGCTTCAAGGAGCGCATGTGGAATCGGTGGCGCGTGATGAAATGCCGGCGGCGCGGGGGCTGCTCGGCTTCTATGATGCGCACCGACGGGCGATGCTGGCGATCGTGGCGGCGCTCTATGTCGCGGGATTCAACGGCCAGTGGCGGCTCGAACCCGACAGCGCGCTGTACCTGAGCCTCGGAAGGAACTTGGCGCGGGGGCTGGGGTACACGTATCTGGGGGAGGTCCACACGCTGGCGTATCCGGGCTGGCCGTGGGCGCTGGCGGGGATGTTCCGGGCGTTCGGCGAGAATCGGCTGTGGCCGGAGCATCTGTTCATGCTGGCGTGCGGGCTGGGGGCGCTGGCGATGTTTCATCGGTTGATGCTGTACGTGGCGGGTCGGCCGACGGCGGTGCTGCTGACGTGCATCGCCGGGACGACCGAGACGGTGTTCCGCTATGCCTTCGAGATGCGCAACGACACGCCTTTTTTTCTGGGTGTGATGGCGTTTTTGGCCGGTTATGAGGCGATGCGGACCCCGACCGACGGCGCCGCGAGCCGGTGGCGTTGGTGGGATGCGGCGCTGTTGATCGGGGGAATGGCGCTCGCGCTGGCGATGCGCCCGGCGGTGGCGGCGCTGATCGGCGCGGTGGGCGTCGCGGCGGTGTGGCAGGTGATCCGACGGCCCGGCGGCTGGTGGCGACCGGCGGTGGCGATCGCGGTGGTGGTGGCCGTGGCGCTGGTGTTCCATCGGCTGGACCCCCGCCGCGCCGGCGGCGATGAAATGGGCCAATACGAGGAGTCGATGGTCGATGCCGCCACCACGCAACTGGGGGCGATGGTGAGGACGGCGGCGACCACGAACCTGTGGCGGCTGTTGAACGCGGAGATCGCGCGATCGACCTTCGGCACCAAGCTGGTGTGGTGGCCGATCAACGTGATCGGCTCGCTGGCGGTGATCGCCGCCGGGGTGTGGCTGTTTCGGGTGCGGGTGATCTGGGGGGCGTTTTTCGCGCTGACGCTGGTCATGGTGGCGTTGGTGCCGCGCCCGGAGGGACGATATCTGCTGCCGGTGATGCCGCTGGTGGCGTATGGATGGTGGTTGATGTGCCAAGCCGTCGGGCGGGCGATCGGCGGACGGGCCGGCCAAAGGGTGTTCGTGGCGATGGTCGCGCTGTGGGTGCTTCCCAACGTCGCCCGCGTGGCGTGGGTGGTGGCCGAGCAGCGAAGCCTGCCGTTCCTGGTGCATTATCGCGACGGGGATTACGCGGCGATGCCGAGATTGTCCGCGGCGATCGCGGCGAACGTCGATGACGGCGCGGCGGTGGCGGCGCCGCTGCGGACGGGGCGGGTGTTGGCGTATCTCAGCGACCGCACGGTGGTGGACGGGCCGGCGATCGCGCGCTTCGACGGGCCGGGGCGAAGGTGGTGGGTGGTGCTGCCGGAGAAGGAGGATTTCGTCCGCGGGTTGATTGAACGCGATGGGCTGCGGTCGGGGTCGCCGTCGGCGAGTGTGCGGGATCGCCGGCGGACGTGGACGCTGTCGCCGACGCTGGCGGGCGATGGCGAAGCGGCGAAATGAGGATCGGCATCGTCATCCCGACGTTGAACCAGCGGGCGTTCCTGGGCGCGGCGCTGGAGAGCGTGTTGGGACAGGCCGGGGATTTCGATCTGCGGGTGTGGGTGGTCGATGGCGCGAGCGACGACGGGACGGTGGAGACTTTGCGGGCGATCACCGATCCTCGGTTGTCGTGGATCAGCGAACCCGATGGCGGGCAGTCGCAGGCGATCAACAAGGGTCTGGCCCGCACCGACTCCGATGTCGTCGCATGGCTCAATGGGGATGATTTGTATCGACCGGGGGCGCTGGCGGCGGTGGCGGCGGCGTTCGCGGCGAACCCGGAGACCCAATGGCTGATCGGGCGCTGCGCCATCATCGACGCCGCCGGCGGGGAGATCCGCAAACGCATCACGGCCTACAAGAACCGGGGATTGCGGCGGTTTTCGTATCGGCGATTGCTGCGCGAGAATCGGGTGAGCCAGCCGGCGGTGTTTTGGCGGGCCTCGTTCGGACGGCGGATCGGCCCGCTGGATGAGTCGCTGCATTGGACGATGGATTACGATCTGTGGCTGCGGATGGCGCGGGCGTCGGCGCCGCTGATGGTGAATCGGGAACTGGCGGCGTTCCGGCTGCACCCGGCCAGCAAGTCCGGGCGGGTGGACCGACGGCAATTCGATGAACAGTACGCCGTGGCGTCGCGATATTTCGACGGGGATTGGCGGTCGCGGATCCTCCATCGGATGAACGTGGCGAAAATCGTGTGGGCATATCGGGCCATGCGGAGGGTGGGAATGTAAGAGGCTATCATGGGCGGGATGTTTTTTGCTATGCAAGGTCACTCACGGTGGCGGCGCGCGGGGCGGGCAACGGCGGCGGCGCGATCCCGCGACAAGGAAAAAACAATGATGAAACCAATTCGGTTGGGTCTTGTGATGGTGTTGGGAACGGGCGGATGCGCGATGGGGCAGGCCGACGGAACGCCGTCGGCCGCCCCGGCGACGAAGATCGCCGCGACGATGGAGGGCGCCGCGAAAACCGAGAACGCCCCGTCGATGGAGGGCGCCGCGAAAACCGAGAACGCCGCGACGACGGTTGCGACGGCCGCGACCGAGTCCGTTGACGAGTCGGTCGAGACGATCTTGCGCGGGTTGGAGGAGGTGGGGCGGAATCTCGCGGGTTTCACCGCGGAGGTGACGCTGACCGAGACCGACGCCATGACGGCCGATTCATTCGGGCGCACCGGCACGGTCGTCTATCAGCGCCCGGCGACGGGAGGCGCCCGGCTGGCGGTGCGGTTCGACCGCAAGGTCGTCGGCGACCGCTCGCAGGAACATCGCGTCGATTATCTCCTGCGCGACGGGTGGCTGTGGGAGCGCGACTGGCGGGCCAAGACCGAGGTCAAACGCCAGGTGATGCGCCCCGGCGAGAAGGTGGACCTGCTGAAGCTCGGCGAAGGCCCGTTCCCGCTGCCCATCGGGCAGGATGTCGCCGAGGTCCATCGTTTGTTCGTCGTGACCCCCCTGCCGGCCGTTGACGATGCCCCGGCCAACACCGACCCCCTGCGGCTCGCGCCGCGCCCGGGCACTCAATTTGCCAACAAGTTCCAGTCCATCGACGTGTTGGTGGACCGCGCCAGTCACATGCCCGTCCGCATCGAGACGCTGGATGCCAACGGCAACGTCGTCCGCACTACCGACCTGCGGAATCTCAAGGTGAACCCGACGATCGATCCCGCCCGCTTCGAGTTGCCCCCGGTGGACGAGACATGGAACCGGCATGAGGAGGAATTGCGGTAGGGGGAAGGCAGCAGGCGGTAGGCGGAAGGAGAGTAGGCGGATAATACGGAGGGAAAGACGCTTTCGCTCTTCTCCGCCTACCTTCCTTCCGCCTACCGCCCACCCTTCATTCATGCCTCAGCGCGTCGATGGGGTTCATGCGGGCGGCCATGATCGCGGGGTACAGCCCGAAGGCCACGCCGATGGCGCCGCTGACGACAAAGCTGCCGATCACCGACCACGTGGCGATCAACGTCGGATACGGTTGGTCCCCCAGCCACCCCGAGAGGATCGGAATCAGGGCGGCCAAGGCGGAGCCGCAGGCGATCCCCACCAGTCCCCCCGACAGCGAAATCACCGTGGTTTCGATGAGGAACTGCAGGGTGATGTGCTTGCGCTTGGCGCCCAGGGCGCGGCGGATGCCGATCTCGCGGGTGCGCTCGGTCACGCTGGCCAGCATGATGTTCATGATCCCGATCCCCCCCACCACCAACGCGAACGCCGCGATGCCCACCAGGATGAAGTTGAAGACTTTGTTGAGCTTCTCGGCGCTGCGGAGGATCTGGATCGGAGCCTTCACCTCGAAGTCCCGCACCCCGCCGTGGAAATTGTTCACCAGGTTCTCGGCCATGGCCGCCAGAGGCTCGACATGGGCGATGTCGCCGGTCTGCATCCACACCTCGCTGAGCTGGATCTGCTTGCGCTCCATCGAGCCGCTCATGCGCTTGACGATGGTGTCGCCGAAGACCTGCTCGGCCAACGTGAGCGGGAAATACAGGTCCAGGTCCATGTTGCGGCTGATCATCGCCGCCCCCTCGCCGCGCAGCCCGGTGGGCTCGAGCACCCCGACGACCTCGAGGATGACCGTTCCGGCGTTGCCGGAGCCGACCAGCACCGTTTGCCCGACGGGATCCTGGTAGGGGAACAGTTGCTTGGCCGCCATCGCCCCCATCACGCACACCGGGTTGCGGTTCTCGACATCCACGGCGTTGAAGAACCGTCCCTTGGAAAGATTGAGATTGATGACCTCGAAGAGCCGCGAGGTGGTGCCGATGGCGTTGGCGTTGGCGCGGACATCGCCGCGCACGACCCGCTGCTCGGTGTCGCGCAGGGGCACGATCGCCGTCAGGTTCGGCAGGGTCTTGAGGCGCTCGAGGTCGTCGCGGGTCAACCCGTAGGTGAGCGTCCGCTGGGTCTTGTTCGACGCATCGGAGCTTTCCGGCGGGCGAACCGACCGCACCAGCATGTTCCGCGCCCCCAGTTGGTTCATCTGCTCGCGGGCCTGCTCCTTGGCGCCCTGACCGATGGCGACCATCGTGATGACCGCCGCCACCCCGATGATGATCCCCAGCGCCGTCAACAAACTCCGCAGCTTGTGCAGCCGCAGATTGCGGAGCCCGAGGATGAAGGTTTCGATGAGGAAGGTGAACATGGGGGGGAATGGTAGGCGGTAGGCGGAAGAAAGGTAGGCGGAGAAAACCAAAGGTGTGGCGCCAACCCGTATTATACTGCTCGCGGCCTTCCATGAGACATTCGCAAAGGCTCGGAACATGCGCCGCATCGCGTGTTTACCCGAGCGAATTGTCTCAATATGGCTGGCGAGCAGTATAGCAGCCTATTCTCCCTCCGCCTACCGCCTACCGCCTACTGCCTACCGCCTACCGCCTTCTGCCTACCGCCTACCTCCTGCCTCTTTTTCGCTCTTCGCACCGCATCCCGCGCCGATTCGGCCAGACCGAGGGCGTCCAATCCCACCTCGGCGAGCTGCTGGTTGCGGGTGGCGTGGGCGATGAAGCGGTCGGGGTGCCCCAGGCGGGTGAGGTTGGCCGTCGGCAAGCCGTGCTCGACGGCGTGTTCGAGGACCGCCGATCCGAAGCCGTTTTGCAGCGAGTGGTCCTCGACGGTGATCGCCGCGTGCCCCTCGCGCATGGCCCGCCGCAGCATCGCGCCGTCCACCGGTTTGCAGAACCGGGCGTCCACGACGCCGACCTCCAGCCCCTCGCCGGCGAGCTCCGTCGCCGCCGCCATGGCCCGTTCGCACAGGGCGCCGTACACGATGAACGTCGCGTCGGCGCCGTTTCGCAGGATGCGCGATTCGCCCACGCGCCATTCCCCCGACGCTTGCCCGGCCAATTCCGGGTCGATGGTCTTCTCGAAATCCTCCGCCGGCACCACATCGCGCGGATAGCGGATGGCCGAGACCGTCCCCAGCGTCTGCGACAGCCGCAACGCGCGGTTCAGCTCCGATTCATCGCTCGGCGCCATCAGCACCATGTTGGGCATCGGTCGCAGGAATGCCTGGTCCATGAACCCGTGATGCACCGGCCCGTCGTCCCCGACGAACCCCGCCCGGTCCATGCACAGCGTCACCGGCAATTGCTGCAGCGCGATCTCCTGCCACACCTGGTCGTACGCCCGCTGCATGAAGGTCGAATAGATCGCCACGAGCGGCTTGAGACCGCTCTTGCACATCCCCGCCGCCATCGCCGTCAGGTGGCTTTCGCAAATCCCCGTGTCGTAATAGCGGTCGGGGAAGACCTTCTCGAACTTGCTCAATCCCGTGCCATCGGGCATCGCCGCGGTCAGGGCGACGACCTTGGGGTCGGCCTTGCCCAGCGCGATCAGGGCGTCGGCGAACGCCGCCGTCCACGCCTTGCCCGTCCCCGTGGTCAGCTCCGCCCGGCAGCCGTTCATCTGGAACGCCGAGGGGGAATGGAACTTGGTCGGCTCGTTGCACGCGATCTCGTAGCCGTGCCCCTTCACCGTCTTGACGTGCAGTAGGATAGGCTGTTGGACGTGGCGGATCTCGGCCAGCATGTTGACCAGCCCCGGCAGGTCGTGGCCATCCACCGGGCCGATATACATCAGCCCGAGGGTCTCGAAAATCTGCCCCGGCCACATCGCCCCCTTGAACGCCTCGGCGACATGCCGCCACACATCCTGCACCGTCTGCCCCACCCCGCCGGGCAGCCGTCCCATGACCCGTTCGGCCAGGCGCTTGGCCTCGGCGAAGGTCGTCGAGACGCGCACGCGGTCGAGATATTGGCTGAACGCCCCCTGCGGCTTGCTGATGCTCATGCCGTTGTCGTTCAGGATCAGCAGCAGTTGCCGCTTGAGCGTC
>JBBSAF010000095.1:0-9321 GCA_038252525.1 Tepidisphaerales bacterium | reverse complement strand
TTTCCGATGGCGCGGGGGAGGTTTGGCTGGCGCGGATCGAGCGATTGGAGAATGGATGGTCGGCGATCGGACTGCAGCGGGAGGATGAGGTGCTGGCGGGGGTGCGGGTCTTTCGGCGGTGGGAGGTCTTGTTCGCGCTCTTGGGAGGGATGGCGGCGGCGGGTTTGACCTGGTTCACGGCGAGCCGCATGGTTCGCCCGATCGAGCGGCTCACGGAGGCGGCCGACGGGGTGGCGGGGGGGGACATGGAACGGCGTGCGGAGGAATCGGGGGACGACGAGGTGGGACGGTTGGCGCGGTCTTTCAACGGGATGGTCGAGGCGCTGCAGTCGGGGTATCGGACGATCGAGGCGAAGGTCGAGCGCCGGACCCAGGCATTGCAATTGCGCAATGCCGAGTTGCAGGCGTCGCGACAGGCGGCCGAGGCGCAGGCCGGAAGCAAGGATGAGTTCCTGGCGAATATGAGCCACGAGGTGCGGACGCCATTGACGGCGATCGTGGGATACGCGGAATTGCTGGTGGACGTGGAGATGGAGGAGGCCGAGCGGACCAAGGCGCTGCAAAGCATCCAGGAGAACGGGCAGCACCTGTTGGGGGTCATCAACGACATTCTGGATTTGGCGAAGCTCGATGCGCGGAAGATGGAGGCGGACGTGTCGGAGTTCCCGCCGGTGCCGCTGATCAACGACGTGGTGACGTTGATGCGCTCCAAGGCGTTGGACAAGGGCCTGAAGATCGACGTGGCGTTCGAGAACGAGTTGCCGGAGTTGATTCGGACGGATCCGTCGCGGCTGCGGCAAATTCTGCTGAACCTGGTGGGGAACGCGGTGAAATACACCCATCAGGGGTGGGTGCGGCTGACGGTGAGGTTGATCGAGTCGTCCGATGCCCAGGAGGCGTTGCTGCGGTTCGATGTGACCGACACGGGGATCGGGATCACGCCGGAGCAGCAAGAGAAGTTGTTCCAGCCATTCAGCCAGGGGGAGGCGTCGACGGCGAACCAGTACGGCGGGTCGGGGCTGGGTTTGGCGATCTCGCTGAGGCTGGCGCAGCTGCTGGGGGGGGACATCGGGGTCGAAAGCGCGCTGGGCGAGGGATCGACCTTCAGCCTGGTGCTGGGGATCGGGCAGGTGCGCGGGCGAAGGATGATGAACCCGGAGCTGCTGATGCACGACTCGATCGCGGCGGTGCCTTTCCTGGAGGATTCGCACGCCCACGACCTGATCGGAATCCGGGTGCTGCTGGCCGACGACCGGCTGGCGAGCCGCGACTTGGTGCGGAAGATGCTGGAGGCGGCCGGGGCGCGGGTGGACACGACCAACAACGGCCGGAAGGCGTCGCATTTGGCTTTCGAGGCATTCGAGCAGCGTCGGATGTACGACCTGGTGCTGCTGGATGTGCGGATGCCGGAGATGGACGGGGTGTCGGCGATCCGCAGGCTGCGGGAACTGGGCTATCCGGGGGTCATCGTCATCCTGACGGCGAGCGTGGACGATTCGTCGCGGCAGGAGTGCCTGGACGCCGGGGCGAACGACTTCGGGCGAAAGCCGATGGAGCGGGAGAAGCTGATCCGCATGATGACGCGCTGGGCGACGCACGCGCGGAGGAAGGTGGCTTAAGCGGAAGGAAGGTAGGCGGAAAGGATGTAGGCGGATAAAGACGAGGAAGGCTGTCAACCCTCGCGATCTCCGCCATGGGTCATTGCATTGATGCCACGGGCGGGGTTGAAGCGGGGGAGCGGGCCTCGTTTATGGAGCGGTCGCAGGCGGTGGCGGCGAGGCAGAGGGTCAGGAGAATGGCGAGTCGCATGGGGCGCCTTTCGATGGTCCGGGGGTCAGGGTTTGTCGGGGCGGTCGGAGAGGGTCAGGCCGTCGGGGTTGATGCGGGTGGCGTAGACGGAGCCGAGGGAGCCGGGTTGGGCGGCGCGCTCGGCGAGGGCGGCGCGGAGTTGGTCGGCCTGTTTGCGGTGACGGCAGAAGAAATACATGAAACCGCCGCCCCCGGCGCCGGCGAGTCCGGCGGCTTGGTATAGGCCACGCAGATCGAGCAGCAGCACATCGACCGCGGGGGTGGTGCTGCCGGGGAACAAGTCTTTTTTGATTCGCCAATAGCGTGCGATTTCATCGCCGACGGCGGTCCAGCGTCCGGCGAGCAGGGCCTTTCGCAGGGCGGCGGCGGAGTCCTTGAGTTCATTCATGAGCGCGACGGCGGCGGGTTCGCGGACGATCCAGCGCCCGATGACGCGCCGGAGGATGTCGCGGGCGAGGCGCTGTTGGCCGGAATAGTAGAGGACGAGGCGTTCGGCCAGGCCGTCACGTCGGTGGGGGGGGAGGTCGAGGGGTTCGACGACGGGATGTTGGGGGATGCCGGGGGCGCTGACGGTGGATTTGACTCCGCCGACGATGCCGCCGACCTGGTCCTGCCAGCCGCCGCCGGTGCTGAGTCGCTGTTCGAGGATGAGGGTCTGGTCGATGAGTCGGTCGCGCGGGAGGTCGCGTCCGGCGGCGCGGTGGAGGGCGGCGAGCAGGGTGGCGGCGAGGATGCTGCTGGTGCCCAGGCCGGAGCCTTTGGGGACGCGGCATTCGGTGGTGACATCGAGTCCGGCGTCGAGTTGGCGAAGTCGCTTGGCGACGGTGACGCCGGGGGGCAACAGCCCGCTCAGGCGGAGGGCGAGCTTGTGAAGGGCGAACGGATCGCGGGGGTCGGGGGTGAGCGATGGGAAGGCGTCGTCGGTGAGGTCGAGGTCCTGGCCGAGATCGCGGCTGTGGAGGACGAGGCGTCGGTTGGAGGTGGTGCGGACGATGGCGCGGACGGGGGGTTGGCCATCGAGGTCGATGGCGAGGTTGACGACATGGCCGCCGCGCTCGAAGCAGTACGGCGGGGTGTCGGACCATCCGCCGGAGAGGTCGATGCGGACGGGTGCGGCGGCGGTGATGATCCGGCCGGGGCGGAGGCGGCGGGGGCGTTCGGCGTCGGCGGTGTGGGCATCGGGATCGGCGGAACCCTCGCTGGCGCCGGCGACGGCGGCGTAGGCATCGTGGGTGAGACGCTGGATGTCCGCGGGGGTGGCGGCGCCGGCGGCGTCGGGACGGGAGAGGATTTGGGCGAGGGTCGCCATGGCGCGGCCGCGGTGCAGGGCGGACAGCGGGCCGGGGTCGGCGTGGCGGACGCGATCTTCGATGAGGTCGCGGACGGCTCGGTAGGCGTCGGGGGAGGCGAAATGGTTGACGTGCATCGCCAGGGCGCGATCGTCGTCGGCGTCGATGCACGACAGCAGGTGGGTGGTCTGTAGGTGGGCGGTGACGACATCGCGATGGGCGATCATGGCCGCGGAGTCGGCGTGCTGGAGGATGTCGGCCATGGAGACGCGCGCGGCGCCCCGCCAGCGGCGCAGGGCGGCGGTGGCGGGGCGGTCTGCGGAGATGAGCGACGCGGCGGCGGCGTCGTCGCGCCGGGGGGTGCAGATGAAGATCGCGGCGTTCCAGAGCGTGCGTTTTTCGGGGGGGAGATCGCCCCAGATTTCATCGGGGTCGATGCCGCAGCGGTCGAGCCAGCGTTCGATGGGCTGGTTGAGGAACAGGCAGGGGCCGGGGACGAAGGGGGTTTTGAAGTCGTCGCGAACGCCGCAGAGAACCTGGGCGAACTCGAGGTCGCGGTCGGGGCGTCGGAGCGGGGTTTGGAACAGGAGCCGTTCGGGGGGCAGGCGGAGGGGGCGTCTGAGGGCGACGGTTTGGCTGACGACCGAACCGGCTCCGATGTCGAAGGCCCCGCGCAACAGGCTGTGTTCGACGACGGCGCCGGCGCCGATCGAGCCGGTCGCGCCGTCATCGTCGAAGAGGGCCGATTGGTAGACGCGCTGACCGTGGTCGAGATTGGCCGCGCCGTGGGCGAGGATGTTTTGTTGGAACAGGGCGGCGGCCGGAGATGGATTGGCGCCGACCATGGCATCGCGGAATTGGAGGGTGGTGCCGAGGTGGAGAAACTCGCCGGCAACGGTCATGGCATGGAAGCCGATGCCGTGGAAATGTTTCCACAGATCTTTCGACAGCACGCCGCGGATGTAGTCGGCGGGCGTGGTGTCCAGCGCGAAGGCGGCGGTGATGTCCTCGTACAGGTCGATGGGGACGGGGAAGCGCTGGTGGATGGCGCGGGGGGCGGCGGGGGGTTTGCGGGGCTTGGGGCCGCAGCCGGCGAGGGTGGCCATGAGGCGGGCGCGGTCGGCGTCGAGGAAGATCAGGCCGGTGTCGATGGGGACGTTGCCTTGGGCGTCGACGATGCCGGCGTCGGCCATCTGCGCGGGGGCGACCTTTTGCAGGGTCTTGCGGATGCGACCGGCGGGGTCGGTGAGGAAGACGCCGTGGCCGCGGGCGATCTCGGGATCGACGGGCATGGTGATGGCGGTGACGCCCGGCGGGGGGGTGTTCACATGGCGATGGTCGAACAGGAGGAAGACATCGCCGGCGACGATGAGGGTTCCGGGTCCGAGTCGTTCGGGGAGTCCGGCGAGGGTGAGGTACAGGTGGTCGAAGAGGGTGGCGACCTGGCCGTCGGGGCGGAGCAGCGGCAGGGGGGCGAAGATCTTGCCGAGGGGGGAATACATCGGCAGTCGCCGGCTGGCGCCGCCGCTGTGGATCAGGAGGATTCGCTTGGCGGCGATGGCGTCGGGGGAGAGGTCGAATCGCTCGCCGAGCTCGGCGAAGACGCCGAAGGTCGCGCCGCCGCTGCCAGCGCGCCGGCCGGGGGGGTCGGCGACGACGACGTTGTGTTGGATGGCGGGGAAGAACGCGCCGGTCGGACCGACGCCGCGGCGACGGGTCTCGAGCTCGCGCCGGTATCCCTCGGCCTGCTTGTCGTTGGTGGCGGTGAGGACGACGAAATCCCAGCAGACGCCCGGCGCGCTGGACTGGACGGCGCGGCGGTAGGCGGCGGCGTTGGCGTCGAGGGCGACCTCGAGGGCGCGACGATGGGTGGTCATTTCCGCCATGGTCCTCCGGGAGGGGCGCCGGTCAGAGTCCCAGGCGCGTTTTCTTGTCCTGCCATTCGGCGGACTCGCGCTTGTTGTCGGTGGCGAGAGGCTGGTCGGAACGGATGGCGTCGATCTCGAGCCGGGTCAGGTGCATGGCCTGGAAGTCGTAATCCATGAACGCCTCGGCGGCCAGGGGGACGATGGGCCGGATGAGGGCGAACATGGCGTTGGCGTAATCGCGGATCTCGCGCTGGGCGTGGGCATCCATCCGCAGCGACAGGAAATGCAGCAGATTGTGCAGGTCGATCTTCCAGTACCATTCGGTGTAGACGCTGGCGGGCAGGGCGATGCGGGCCATCTCGCGGCTGACGCCCTTGCCGACGAACTCCTCGTATTTGCCGTAGCTTTTCTCGACCTCATCGAGCCATTTGCAGAACTCGGCGGCGGTGAGGGCGTCCATTGGTTCCTCGCCGCCCTGGCGATTGGAGGCGCTTTGCTTGCGGACATCGTCGGCGGCGGGGTGATAGAAGCGATCCTTCACCACCGAATAGCGAGCGCTGTATTCGTTGACGTTGGCGGTGCGGTGGCGGATCCACTGGCGCGCGACGAAGATCGGCATGACGTGGTGGAACTTGAACTCCACCATCTCATAGGGCGTGGTGTGTCGGTGGCGGGCGAGGTAGCGGATCAGCCCGCGATCCTCGTTGACCTGCTTGGTGCCCTGGCCGTACGAGACGCGGGCGGCCTGGACGATGGCGAAGTCGGCGGTCTTGCCGGCGGGGACGAGGCGGGGCATCACATCGACCAAAGCCACCAGGCCGTGGTCGTGGATTTTGGTTTCCCAACGGGCGGCGCCGCCCATGATGTCCACCCATTCGCCTTCGGGGGGTATGCGCTCGATGGGGAGCGAGGGTGTCGATTCATCCATGGGGGGGATGATAGCGATCAAGCACGGTTTGGACAGGGGCGGCGGAGCGCGGGCGGCGCATCAGCGACGGGCCACGACGATCAAATCGGTGCTGGCGGCCCGGTCGTAAGGTTCGTGGCGGTATCCGCCGAAGACTTCGACCGATTCGGCGCCGGCGTGGGTGGCCCATTGACGCAGATCGTCGGCTTCGAGGCCGAGGAACGAGGGGCAGTCGCTCTTGAGCGTCGGGCCGGTCAGTTTGGTGACGAGCAGATCGACGAAGCCGCGGCCGCCACAGCGGTGGACGCCCTTGATGACCAGGTTTTTTTCGCCTTGGATGTCGGCCAGCACGCATTTTTGCCAGACCGGCGGGCCATCGGGCAATCGCCAGAGGTTGAGGACGTGGAAGACGGCGACGCCGCCGGGACGGAGGGCGCCGACGAGGTTGGCGACGGCGGCGCGGGCGATGGATTCATCCGGCGCCAATGCCAGGGAGTTGCCGACGCAGATCGCCAGGTCGAAGGGCGCGGAGTCGATGGGCTGGTCGTAGCCGCGCTGGACGAAGCGGATGGCGTCGTCGTCGCCGGTCGCGGCGCGGGCGCGATCGAGCATGGCGGGGCTGAGGTCGGCGGCCTCGACCGCCAGGCCCCATTGGCGGAAAAGTCGGGCGTGGTGGCCGGTCCCGCAGGCGGCGTCGAGGACGCGATGGGCGCCGGTGGTTTCGCATATCGCGCGGTAGAAGGGGGTTTCATGGGCGAGGCGCTTGTGCCAGTCGATCATGGACTCGTAAACATCGGCACGGTCGTTGAAGGCGTCGGTCATGGCTTGGGCATCCTCGAAAAGCGGGGCGGCGGCGAGGCGACATCGAGGCGTGACATCCCCGAATCGCGGACGCTCCATGGGTCGCCGTCACCGAACCGCTCGGTCAACCTCGCGCCGCCACGCCCATCGCGATGATGTGGCCACGGGGCGTCAACAGGGGTTGGTCATGTTTTCCGCGGCGACCGATTTTGACGACTTGGTACGCGACCTCCACCCCGCGTCAACAGGGGTTGGCCATGTTTTCCGCGGCGACCATGGCCTTGAGCCGGTTGACCGAGAGCGTGGCCGACGGCGCTTCATCGGGGGGCAGCGGCGGGGGGGTGAGCTTCACCGGGGCGTTGATCTTGGCGCTCTTATACAGCGCGTCCATCAGCCACGAATGCAGGATGCCGTAGCGCACGGGGCACAGGGGTTTTTCGCGGCCCAGCAGGCAGTGGACGAAGCTTTGGTCGGGCGAGTAGGGAGTGTAATCGACCTTCGGGTACTTGATGCGGTTGGCGCCCTCGTAATGTTCAAGCTTGGCGCCGTGGATGGAGGTGTGGATGCGTCCCTTGTCGCCGGCGATGAGAATCCCCTCCTCCCAACCGGGGTTATTGCCGGAGATCGTCACCGTGCCTAGGACGCCGCCCTGCCAGCGGATGGTCATCACGGCGTTGATGTCCACCGGCATGCCCTTTTTGTCGATCCAGCAGAAGACCTCCTCGACCGGGCGGTTGAGGCACCAGCCGATGGCGTTGAACAGGTGGGCGCCGGTGTCGTACATTTGCCCGCCGCCGGACATCTTCGGATCGTGGCGCCAACGCCAGGTCTCCTTGGGACCGCGCGGCCGCCAACCTTGGTGGCTCCATGCGGTGACAGTCTGCAGTTCGCCCAGCCCGTCGCGCTGCAGCACCTCCCGGATGTAACGGAACTCGGCCGAATGCGACGCTTGGAAGCTCACTTGGAGCATCAACCCGGTCTTCTTGATCTTGGCCGCCAGTTTCTTGGCGTGGGCGCTGGCGGTGACCATCGGCTTTTCGACCAGCACGTTGAATCCCGCGTCGAGGGCGGCCATGGCCTGCGGATAGTGCAGCGTGTGCGGGGTGACGATGATGACGGCGCGAAGATCCATGGGTGGATTCTTCAGCAGCTTGTCCATCGAGTCGTATTTGCGGATGGACGGGTCGGCCTTGAACTTCTCGCGCCACAGCCGGTCCATGTTGGCCGGGTTGATGTCGCAGAGGGCGACGACCCGGGCCTCGGGGATTTCGTTGATCCAGCCGCCGTGGGCATGTGACATCCCCCCGCATCCGACGATCGCCAAGTTCACTTTGTCATCCATCGGAGTCAACCTCGTTGGGAATGGTAATGGGAATCTGAAATTAGGATTTTCCGTCGTCGTCGTCAACCTCATTGGCCGCGATGCGGGCGTCGGCGGCTCGGACGGCATCGACGAACGCGCGCATCTTGTCGAAACTTTTCTTGCCCGGCGCCGACTCGACGCCGCTGGAGACATCAACAGCGTAGGGTTGCAATAGCTCCACCACGCCGCCGACTGTTTCGGGGGTGAGTCCGCCGGCGAGAAAGATGGGGGGGAGGTCGTCGAACACGCCCCTTTCCTGGCTTTTTTTCAGTGATGCCCAGTCGTTGGCCATGCCGCTGCCGCCGGGCTTGCCGGTGCGCGGGGTGTCAAAGACGACGCCGGACCAATTGCAAAGGTCCAATCGAAGCGCGGATCGCCGCCATCGGTTCAGCATCCGCGTAAGTGATGCGCCGGTTTTGGCGAAAGACTTGATTACAAACAGCTCGTCAAGGATACGGAGGAGCCCCGGCGGCTCGTCCCCGGAGAATTGAATTTGGTTGATTCCCAACTGGTCGGTGACGTCCAAGATCACCTTAAGATAGGCAGAGACGAACAAGGCGATGGGGATCACGGGCGGCGGGATTGCCGAGACGATTTCGGCGGCGGCCTCCAGGCCGACATTGCGCTTGGAGGGAGGGTGGAACACCATTCCGACCGCGTCGGCGCCGGCGCGGGCGGCGTCCTCGGCGTCGCGAGGTCGGGTGACGCCGCAGATCTTGATCCGGGTGCGATGGATGTCAGCAATGCGCTTCGGCATTGGGTGGATTGTCGCCGGGCATTAGGATATGTCGAGGGGGCAACCGGAGGATCGGGCATGGCGGAGTCGCGGTATCTGGCATTGGACATGGGCGCCGAGAGCGGGCGCGGTGTCGTTGGAACCCTCGCCGGCGGGCGATTGGCGTTGCGCGAGGTTCATCGGTTCGCCAACCCCAATGGGCGGATGCGGGGCCACTGGCGATGGGATTTGCTCAGGCAGTGGGAGGAACTGAAGACCGCCCTGCGATTGGCCAGGGCCGACGGCGATCTGCGGTCGTTGGGCGTGGACACCTGGGGCGTGGATTTCGGCCTGCTCGGCGGCGACGGCGAGATCCTCGGCGAGCCGGTCATGTACCGCGATCCGCGCACCGACGGGATGATGGAACAGGTCCATGGCGTGATCGGGCGGCGTCGGCTCTACGAGCGCACCGGCACGCAAATGGTGCAGTTCAACACGATCTACCAGCTTGCCGCGATGGCCCGCGCCGGCAGCACGGCGCTGAAAGCCGCCGAGTCAATGCTCTTCAT
>JBBSAF010000094.1:0-9323 GCA_038252525.1 Tepidisphaerales bacterium | reverse complement strand
GACCGCTCCCGACGAACCCGCGTCAACACCAACGCCTCGTCCACCTCCTTGGGCGTCCGAAGCCGACGGGCCTTGCAGTGGTTCTGACGCGACATCCCCACCTCCCGGCACAGCGACGACACGCTCACCCCCCGGCCCGGCGGCCCCTCGATCGACGGCGCCGTGTCGTGTTTTTTTTGAACGACTCCACCGGCTCCCCAAGCCGCTCTTCCGTTCCGACAACATCATGACCACTCCGGATTGAAAACCAGTCGCCGAAGTGACAACCTATGCCAGGACAAGACAACAACTTACAACCCGCAACTCGCAACTCGCAATCCAACTCAAAACTCCCGACGTTGGCGGGCGGTGGGGATGTTGAGGATTTTGCGGTATTTGGCGACGGTGCGACGGGCGAGCTCGATGCCTTGGTCGGCGAGCTTCTCGACGATCTCGTCGTCGTTGAGGGGATTGGTCTTGTCCTCGTTGTCGATGATGACGCGGAGCTTTTCCTTCACCGCGTCCCAGCTCATGTCCTCGCCCTCGGCGCTGGTGGTGCCGCCGGAGAAGAACCGGCGGAGGGGGAAGACGCCGCGGGGGGTTTGGATCCACTTTTCACTGACGGCGCGGGAGACGGTGGCGACGTGGATGCCGAGTTGATCGGCCACCAGGATCATCGGCAGGGGGCGGAGGAACTCGGGGCCTTTGTCGAAGAACTCGCGCTGGGCATCGACCACCACGCGGATGACTCGCATGATGGTGCTCTTTCGCTGCTCGATGGATTCGATCAGCCAGCGGGCGTTACGGACGTTGTTGGTGAGGAACTCGCGGGTCTTGCGGTCGCCTTTCTTGTCCTTGATGAACTTGCGCCACATGCCGCTGATGAACAAACTCGGCACCGACTCGTTGGCCATCTTGATGCCGTAGGTTCCGCTCTCCTCATCGAAAAAGATGATGGCGTCGGGGGTGATCAGAGGGGTGTCGTCGCCGCCGATGAGCTTGCCGGGGTGGGGGTTGAGCCGGCCGAGGCGCTTGACGGCGCCCTTGAGGTCGTCGATGGGTCGGCCGAGCTTCTTGGACAGTTGCGGATAGCGGTTCATCTCCAAGTCGTGGAGATGGTCGGAGACCAAACGGCGCTCGAGGTCGAAGTCGTGTCCCTCGGCGAGTTCCTCGTCGGCCTCGAGGGCGTCGAGCTGGAGCAGCAGGCTTTCGCGGATGTTGCGCGCCCCCACGCCGGTGGGTTCGAGGGTTTGGACCAAGGAGAGGGCCTTGGCGAGGTCCTCGACCGACAGCGGGGCCTTGGAATCCTTGGCGATGGAATCGAAATCGACGCGGAGGTAGCCGTCATCGGCGATGTGGTTGATGATGGCGCGACCGGCGGCGCGCAAGGGAGGCGTGGTTTCGACGAAGGCCCATTGGCCGAGGAGGTGCTCGGCGAGGGTGATGCCGCGGGCGGCGGTGTTGTTCATGGCGTCGAGCTTCTTGTCGCGCTCGCCGTCGTAGCTGCTGGTCCGCGGGCCGGGGGCTTGGTTGGGGCCGAAGTCCTCGTTTTCGAAGTAGTCGGCGATGCGGTTGAGGCGGTCGAAGTCGTCGGAGAGGTTGGAGTCCTCCTTGACGACGAGGGCCTGTTCGCCTTCGGATCGGTCCTCGGTGCGGTCGGCGTCGGCGTCCTCGATGGGCGGGCCGGGATCGGTATCGCCTTCGCGGAGTTCGAGGACGGGGTTGGCCTGGAGTTCCTGTTCGATGCGTTCCTCGAGTGCCATGAGGGGGAGCTGGAGGATTTCCATGCTCTGGATCATTCGCGGCGTGAGGAGCTGCCGCATGTCCTGGCGCATCGAGATGGATTGACTTAACTCCATGGGGCACCGGGGGTTACACCAAGACAAAGCTCAAGGGCACGGTATTTGCTACCGGCCACGCACAATATAGCAGCGCTTGGCGGGAGGGACAAACGGGAAAAGTTTTCGGGGGAGGGAAAGGGGGGAGGATGAGATACGGTCGGAAGCAGAGAGAAGGTGTGGGCGATGTCGCCGCGACAAGGATTCTTCAATGGCCGCGCATTTCGTGACCCATCCGCCCCCGGGCCGAGGGACGCGGAAGGGCATGTGGCGTCTCAATGCCTTGGAATTGGCCTGGAGCGGACGGCGTGGAGCGGCCTTCTCTGTGCCCTCGGTGGGTGAAAATAAGAATCGGGCCACAGAGGGCTCAGAGGGCACAGAGGAGGGGCATAATGGTATTCAGAAGGCGATGGGCAGGGGCGGAGGCGACACGATCCCGCGCCGCCATGGGCAAGAAGGAGGCGCCGTGGAAGCAGGCCGGGGATGAACGGGGTCCCGTCGGGAGCGAGCGGGGCGAGGGGCCGAGGAGGAAGCCCTGCGATCCGCTTCGTTGGGTCGGGGCAACCGGGTCGGCGCTTCATTGCGTCGGAATCTTTTCACCGCGCCGAGACTCGTCGCGCCGGTCATGGCGGTCTGCCATGAGGGGGGGCACCTGCCGCAATGGGCGGCTGGACCGGCGGACTCGTCGCGCGCGTCATGGCGGTCTGCCATAAGGGGGGGCACCTGCCGCAATGGGCGGCTGGACCTGCGGGATCGTCGCGCGCGTCATGCCGGTCTGCCATGAGCGCGCGCGGCGAGTCGAATGGAGGCGGGGGGAATTGAACCCCCGTCCCGTGATGACCCCAATGATGGCCTCTACATGTTTAGTCGCCGGTTTGATCTCGAAATCCCCGACGCGCGGCGACGCGCTGCGGGGAAATCCAGCCGTCTGTTTCTCATCCGCCGACCAACGACCGAGTCGGCGGACCAGCCCGCGTTTTGCGGCCAAGGTGTCGCGGGCGATCACCTTGTGCCGAGGTCACCTATTATTAGGCGGCCATACGAACCGGAGCGGCAAAACCGACCCGGCCTGCAACATCGTTGTTGTTGGCAGTTAAGAAATTGCTCGAATGATTTACCAGGCCAATCGAGCGTCCTGGACATGCCACCATCACCGTCGCCGTCCGGTCGAAACCAGTCGCCCCCGGTGATTCCACTTGTCAAAGAATCCAACGCAGGATCATACCCTCGATCGGGGTCGGGGTCCAGCGGCATTTTGCGCACTATTTTCCGCGGCACGAAACCGAGAAACCGCGGGTGTGGGAACGGGGGTGGGAATGGGTGGAAACAGCGGGGGGGATGGATAGAGTGGGGAGACCATGAAAAACAACGCCTCGGGAATCGTGTCGTTTTTGGCGGGGGTGGCGGCGACGGGGATGGTGGCTTGCGCGGGTTTGTCGGCTCCGGCGATCTTCTCGGACAACATGATGCTGCAACGCGGCGCGGAGGTTCCGGTGTTCGGGCAGGCCGATCCGGGGGCGGTGGTGAAGGTGGCGCTGATGTCGGGGGAGTCGGCCGAGGCGGTGGCGGCGGCGGAATCGAAGGCGGATGGGCAGGGGCATTGGATGGCGCGGTTGGACACGTCGAAATTGCCCAATGAAACGTACCAGTTGCGGATTGAAAACGGGGATAAAACGCTCCGCGTGAAGAACGTGCTGATCGGACAGGTGTGGCTGGCGAGCGGGCAAAGCAACATGGAATGGGCGGTGGCGAACGTCAACCACCGCGATGCGGAGATCGCCGACGCGAATTACCCGGAGATCCGGCATTTCATCGTCGAAAAGGCGATCTCCCCGACGCCGACCGGGGAGCTTCGCGGGCATTGGGATGTGACGACGCCGCAAACCGCGGGGCGATTCACGGCGGTGGGATACTTTTTCGCGCGATATTTGCACAAGGAACTGAAGGTTCCGGTGGGGATCATCCACAGCTCCTGGGGCGGCACGGTGGCCGAGGCGTGGACCAGCGAGGAGGGGTTGCGGCCGCTGGGGGATTTCAACGCCAACCTCGATGCATTCACGAAAGCCCCGAATGCCGACGCGGCGGCGGAATATCAGCGGAAACTCATCGAGTGGCAGGCGGGCTTCCCGGCCGACCCGGGGGATGCGAAGGCCGAGCACAAGTATACGGAGGTCGGGTTCGACGACGGGGATTGGAAGACCCTGCAACTGCCGCAGAAGATCGAGGCGGTGGCGGGGGATGTGGACGGGATTTTCTGGTTTCGCACGACGGTGGCATTGGACCAGGCCGACGGGGAGGCGGAGCTGTCGCTGGGACCGATCGACGATTTCGATCACACCTACATCAACGGGGTGGAGGTCGGCGGGATCGGCAAGGAGAATCCCGAGGCGTACAGTGTGCCGCGGATTTACAAGATTCCGGCCGGGACGTTGAAAAAGGGGACCAATGCGATCGCGGTGCGGGTGTTCGACCACGGCGGGGACGGCGGGCTGACGGGGGCGCCGGCGCAGATGAAGCTGACGGTCGGCGGGAAGGAACATCCGTTGGCAGGGGAGTGGCGGTACAAGATCGAGCATAAGCTGGCGAATTGGGATTTCCCGGCCCATGCGGGCAGGCGTCCGGCGGCTCCGGGGGGGAACCAGAACAGCCCGACGGCGCTGTTCAACGCGATGTTGAATCCGATCGTGCCTTACGCGATCGCCGGGGCGATCTGGTACCAGGGCGAGTCGAACGTGGGGCGCGATGGGCAGTATGTGCGGCTGCTGTCGGCGATGATCGAGGATTGGCGGTCGCACTGGGATCAGAAGACCGCGGGGACGCTGGGGAAAGAGGCGGGGCGGGATTTCCCGTTTTACATCGTGCAGTTGGCGAACTTCATGCCGATATCGACCAGTCCGGGCAACAGCGACGGATTCGCGCGATTGCGCCAAGCGCAAACGAAAGTGGCCAACACGGTGAAAAACGCCGGGCAGTCGATCACCATCGACATCGGCGAGGCCAACGACATCCATCCGCGGAACAAGCAGGAGGTTGGCAAGCGGCTGGCGCGGGTGGCGTTGGCCAAGACGTATGGCAAGGAGGTGGAATACGCCGGGCCGACGCTGGAGTCGGCGAAGGCGGAGGGGGATCGGGTGATGCTGGCGTATTCGCACGTGACCGGCGGGTTCAAGAGCAAGGTGATCGCGGTGGATGACAAGACGCCCGAGGCGGTGCGCGGGGCGTTGGCGGCGATGGACGGGGAGATCAAGGGGTTCGCGGTGCGCGATGCGGAGGGCGCCTGGCATTACGCCTCGGCGGAGATCGTGGACGATCACACGATCGCGCTGTCGGCGGGGGAAGTGGAGCGTCCGACGGCGGCGCGGTATGCGTTCGCGGACAATCCGTTGGCCAACCTGTGCAACGGGAAGGATTTGCCGGCCGAGCCGTTCGAGGTGGAGGTGGGGAAATGAGGGGGGCTAATGGTCCAGCGGCAGCGCGTCGAATCGCACGGACTTGTCGATCAGCGGGCCGAGGGTGGTTTCGATGGGCTTGAGAAGGTCCTCGGCGAGGTCGGCGATGGTCAAATAACGTTCGGGGAGCCACTGGTCGGGATCGGCGTCGTAACGGGTGATGCGGGAGATTCGATACAGATCGAGATAACTTCGTCGAACACCCGCGAACGACTCGTTGCTCCTCACCTGGCGGTTGCGTTCGGCGTGGTCGGAGACGGAGAGGCCCAGACTGGCCAAGGCGGCGTCGATCAGATGCAGGGCCGTGTAGAAGATGACGGTGACTTGCCAATCCAAGTAGTCACGGGCGATGGTCTTGGCGAAGCGGCGGTTGTGTCGCCACTGATCGACGTGTCGGCGGACGCTTTGGCGTTGGGTTTCGTCCACGATCATCCCCCGACGGCGGGCCACACCACCAAGGCCCTTGGACCGATGAAACGCGGCAGGGAGCGGTCGGGCACCTGAATGGTGTCGACCGGGCCGATGCCGGCGCTGCCTTCGAGTTCGACCTCGAGATTCGTCATCTCGGCGCCGAGATCCAAGTCGTATCGGCTGGAGGCGGGCACGACATAGAACGAAACCTTGGTCGAGCGGATGTCCACCAAGGTCATCCGAACCGATGAGCTCAACCGATCGCACCAACTCCGCACGCGCTCGACGGTCGCCTTGAAGTTGGCCACCCACAGGTCGCGGTTGCCGAGTAGTTGGCTGCCCTCGATCAATTCCGAGGCCGTGCGTTCGATGGCCGAATCATCGAGATGGACCAATTTGTAAAGGCGGAATCCCTCTTGGGCGAGGATTTCCATCGGCCCGCCGGTCGTGGCGGTTTTTTGATCGCCGGAATTGATTGATGAATCCATCACCGCCGTTGCCTCTTCATCCAATGTGTCTTTCCATTATAGGAACCGCCCGCCGCGCGGGGAAGTGGGCGTGGGGTCTTCATTTCATGCGGCGGTTGGTGCTATGATGGCGGGATCATGAAAGCAGCGATTCCCGTCCATCCGCCGGCGAGCGCGAAATTGTCGATCCTCGGGGTGTTGTCGATCGTCGTGGGCTTGCTCACGGTGATCGTCATGATCTTGGCGATGCTGATCGGGTGGCGGATGAATGTGATGGCCCAGCCGGCGATCGTGCTGTGGTCGGCGATGCCGGCGTCGGGGGTGGGGATCGCCTTGGCGGTGCTGGCGCTGATCCAGCGCGGGCGGCGACAGAACACGGCACACTACGGATTGTGGATCAACGGCATGGTCGCCATGTTCGCGGCTCCGGTCGCCATGGCGTGGTCGCTGGCGTTTTGACCATGGCCGACGCAACCACCACCCCCGTGCGGCTGGACCTGAAAAAGGACCGGGATCTGACCATCGAATGGGCCGATGGCAAGGTGTCGGTTTATCCGATCGACTACCTGCGGACGATGTGCCCGTGCGCGACATGCAAGACGCACCGCGAGAACCAGACGACGGAAAAGAAGGCGAAAAAGACGCTGTTGACGATCCTGCCGGGCAATTACGCCGGATCGCTGACGGTGACGGCGGCGGAGATGGTGGGCAATTACGCCATCAAGCTGGCGTTCAGCGACGGCCACGACACGGGGATTTTCTCATTCGGGCATTTGCGGGGGATCGACCGGGATGAAAACGCCGGACGGGGGTGAGGGACCGCCGCCGTTGGTTTACAATCCCCCCATGGTCGGCGAGTTTCAGTTGATCGAGTGGATCCGATCGCGGCGGGCGCCGCGCGGGGGAATCGTCGTCGATATCGGCGACGATCTGGCGGCGCTGCGATGGGATGGGGCGGACCTGCTGCTGGTGGGCGTCGATCAGGTGCTCGACGGGGTGCATTTCGATTCGGCCGTCCACTTGCCCGAGGCGATCGGGGCCAAGGTCATGAACCGCAACCTGTCGGACTGCGCGGCGATGGCGTGCCTGCCGGCGGCGGCGGTGGTGACGGTGGCGCTGCCGCGAACCGCCGGGCTGGATTACGCCAAGGCCCTGGATGCGGGATTGCGGAAGGCCGGCGATGCCTTCGATTGCCCGATCATCGGCGGGGACACGGCGAGTTGGGATGGGAAGTTGCTGCTCACGGTGACGATCCTGGGGCGATCGGCCGGGGTGGCGCCGATCCCCCGCGGCGGGGCGAAGGCCGGGGATGGCATCTTCGTGACCGGGGCGCTGGGGGGGAGCCTTCTCGGACGTCACATGACGTTCCGGCCGCGGGTGCTCGAGGCCCGCGCGATGGCGGCGATCGCGCCGATTTCGGCCATGATAGACCTCTCCGATGGGCTGTCGCGCGACGTGGGGCACATCGCCGATCAAAGCGGCGTGGCGGCTTTGATCGAGGCCGACGCGGTTCCGATCCACGCCGACGCCCGCGAATCGGAGCGACGCGACGGGCAATCGCCGCTGCACCATGCCTTGCACGATGGGGAGGACCACGAGCTGCTGTTCACCGCGCCGGCGACGTTTGCCGCTGCGCTGGCGCCGTGGGCCCAACCGATCGGGCGAATCGAGGCGGGATCGGGCGTTTTCCTGGTCGATGCCGACGGGCGGCGGGCGCCGTTGGCGCCGCTGGGGTGGCAACACGGGATCGGTCCATGAGGCGCCAGTCGCACAGCGTGGCCGAGACCGAGGCGGTCGCCGGGGAGCTGGCCGAGCGGCTCGCCGGGCGGTTTGACGGGCGCCTCGGCGCCGGCGCGTGCGTGGCGCTGCATGGCGACCTGGGCGCGGGCAAGACCCAGTTCGTCCGCGGGCTGGTGCGGGCGCTCGGCGGCGACGCGACGGACGTTTCCAGTCCCACCTATGTGCTGCTGAACGTCTATCAATCGTGCCGGCCGACGGTCTACCATCTCGATGCCTACCGGGTGCATGGGGAAGACGACTTCGAACAGATCGGCTTCGGCGAACTGCTCGAGCAGGGGGGCATCGTGGTGGTCGAGTGGCCGGACCGGGTGGCGGGGTTGATCCCGGCGGATGCGGTCCACGTGACGATCACCGCGACCGGGCGGAACCGGCGTGTCATCGACGTGGGGATTTAACGCATTTCATCGCATCGCCCGCATGAAACGCCTCGCCGGGCGCGACGATGCCATCGGGGCCATTGCGGCCCATGGCGACGGAGCGAACCGGATGGACGCCAAGGCCGGGGGTGGTTCGGCTATCGTCGTCCCGGCGGGCGATGGGGGACTTGGGTGGAACAATGCAGCGCGCCCCCGCGACAAGAAGAGCCGAAGGTCGATGCTCATGGGCCGGGGCGATGGCCTGGAGTTACTTGGCCGGTCGGGACGGGCGATGTCGGGACGGACGGTCCAGGGACGGGCGGTGGCGCGCCGGGGACTGCCGGGGACGGGCGGTGTCGCGGGACGAAGTTCGGGGCGGACGATCAGGCGGTGTCGGGGCGGGCGGTGTCGCGGGACGAAGTTCGGGACGGGCGGTGTCGCGCCGGGGAGTGCCAACGCGGGGGTGCCGGTGCGGGCGGTCAAGCGGCGTCGCGGCGGGCGTCGAGGGAGGTCACGAACTCGAGACCCACGCGGGCGGCGCGGCCGGAGGGGATGCGTTCAACCCAGACGACACGGGCGGGCATCATGGTTCGGCGGTTGGCCAGGGACGAGCCTTGGTCGGAGAGTCCCACATGGATGTTGACGAGGGTTCCGGGGGAGACCGCGGCCGAGGCCGGGAGTTCGACCTTCAGGCCCGTGGCGCTGACATCGAGGGTTCGGCCGGGAAGGTATCGCCCGGCGGCGGCGTGATGGACCTTGACGGGTCGGGCCTGTCGGACGCGCATGCCGCGTCGGCGGTCGGCCGAGCGGATGCGGGGAGAATCATCGAGTTGGGTGGCGCCGGCGAGCATGGTCATATGTCGTCCTCCATGACGAGTCAATTTATTTATCGGAACAATGGTCGCGGGGCATTGCGAAAATTGTGGGGAGACGGACAAAGGAATGAAAACAAGGGCGCGCCCGAATAACGGGGACAGGTACTTTTATTCGAGCACCTGGCGCATGCGTAAATAAAGGTACCTG
>JBBSAF010000093.1:0-9382 GCA_038252525.1 Tepidisphaerales bacterium | reverse complement strand
TCAGCGGGGCGTTGGGCGCCTCGGGTTCATGGGCGCCGAACATCTCCGGCTCGATCGAAACGCCGGTCAGGTGTTCGGCCGCCATTTCATGGGACAATACGAACGAGGGGCTTTTGCCCAAAAAGTCGGCCAACTGATGCCCCGGCCAATTGACATAGCCCACCAAAATGGCGCCCACCGCCAGCAAAAACAGCGGCAGCATCATGACCCACGGCTCGGGGTTATGGGCATGGCCGCCGTGGCCGTGTGAATCGTGGCCGTGTGAATCGTGGCCATGGGAATCGTGGCCATGGGAATCGGGGTCGTGGGCGGGGTCGAGCATGAGATGCCCAACCCCTCCCGACGAGGCGGCGGTGTGGGTGTCGATGGCCGACTCGCCGGCATGGACATCGGCGTCGGAATGATTCCCATGGGCCGGGATCGGACCGACGGGAATGATTTCCGGGCCTTCGAAGACGCGGAAATAGAGTCGGAAGGTGTAATACGCCGTCAGGAACGCCGTGAAGAGCATCACCGCCCCCAGCACCCCATTGCGTTGCCAGGCGGCGTGGACGATCTCGTCCTTGCTGAAAAACCCGCTGAAGAGCGGGAACCCGGCCAGCGCCAAGCAGCCCACGAGCATGAAGATGCGGGTCTTGGGCAGCACGCGCTTCAGCCCGCTCATTTTCCGCATGTCCAGTTCCCCCATCATGGCGTGCATCACCACGCCGCTGGAGAGGAAGAGCAGGGCCTTGAAAAAGGCGTGCGTGACCAGGTGGAACACCCCCGCGACCGGCGCCAACGCCGCGACGCCCACGAACATGTAGCCGAGCTGGCTGATGGTCGAATAGGCGAAGACCTTTTTGAGGTCGAATTGTCGCAGGGCGATGGTGGCCGCGAACAGGGCGGTGAAGGCGCCGATGACCGCGATGGTGGTCATGGCGGCGGCGTTGCCGAAGAACAAGGCTCCGCAGCGGGAGATCATGTAAACCCCGGCCGTCACCATGGTTGCGGCGTGGATGAGGGCGCTGACGGGGGTCGGGCCTTCCATCGCATCCGGCAGCCAGACGTACAGCGGGAACTGGGCGCTCTTGCCGAACGCCCCGATCATGAGCAGGAAGGGGATCCACTGCATGGCGTGGTGCTGGAATGCCGTAAGTCCAGTCCCGGACGCCATTTCCAGAACGCCGGTGCCGGTGCCATACCCATTGCCATAAAAGCTGACCGACCCGAACGCCATGAACGTCAGCATGATGCCCAACGCGAACCCCAGATCGCCGATGCGGTTGACCAGGAACGCCTTCTTGGCGGCCTCGCGGGCGGCGGGTTTCTCGTAGTAGTAGCCGATCAGCAGGTACGAACAGAGTCCCACGCCCTCCCACCCGAGGTAGAGCATGATGAAGTTGTTGCCCATGACCAACATGGTCATGGCGAAGATGAACAGACCTATGTACGCGAAAAAGCGGAAATATCCGTTTTCGCCGGCCATGTACCCCTTGGAGAAAATCGCGATGAGGAACCCGATCCCCGTCACCACGCAGAGCATCACCGCCGTGAGCGGGTCGAAGAAAAAGCCGGCCGAAACCTTGAAGTTGCCCGACGCGATCCAGGTGTACCAGTCCTGGGCATAACTGAGGGTGGCGGCCGATTCGCCGTGAGCGCCGCCGTGGGCCATCCCCAGCATCGACCAGAGCAGCCAGACGGAGAGGCCCGCGCTGGCGCCGACGCCGAGCCAGATCGGCCAGTGCGATTGGGTTTTGAGCCAGCGGGCGCCGAAGAACCCGGCGATGGCCGCCCCCAAGAGGGGCAGCAGCGGGATCAGGTACGAAAATTGGATTGGAAACAGGTGTTCCATGGTGTTTTAGTGCGTTTCCACGCGACCGGGCGATGGCGTTTTGGCCGGTCGATTCGATCCCTCGCGTCCATGCGACGGCCTTTAGCCGCGTAGTTCCCGCCAGGCGTCGGCATCCAAGGTGTTGCGTTGACGGAACAGCAACACCACCAGACCCAGTGCCAACGACGCCTCGGCGGCGGCGATCACCAGGACGAAGACGGTGAACGCCTGCCCGGCGAGATTGCCATGGTAGGCGCCGAAGGCGATGAGGTTGATGGCGATGCCCTGAAACATCAGCTCGGTGCAAAGAAACATGACGATGAGGTTTCGGCGGGTCATGAAGCCGATCAGCCCGAGGACGAAGAGGATGGCGCCGACGCCCAGGTAGTGTTGCAAGGTGAGTTGGGTAATCATGTAACCGCCTGTCACGCCTGGGGATAGGCCTTTTGCCGGGGATTGTCCACGCCGTCGACGGTGAGCGAATGGGGATTGTCGTCGATCGGCGTGCGCGGCGCGATCAGCACCGGGGCTTCGCCTTCGACCACCAAGCCCGAACCGACCACCCGGCGCCGGGCGATCACGATGGCGCCCACCATCGCCATGGTCAGGATCAACCCCGACAGCTCCAGATTCAGCAGTTGATGGTTGAACAGATATCGCCCCAGCGATTGGGTCGAGCCTTCGCCGGGGAGGATCGGGGTGATGGCGGCGGTGGCGACGGCGACCGGGACGGCCCGCGATTGGTCGAAAATCAGCATCAGCAGGATGCCCATCAGGGTGAACCCGACGGCGGAGGCGAGGATCGGCTCGCGGCTGACGGCGTCATGGTCGGCCAATCCCGCCAGCGGTTGCCCGCCGGGGAGGGTTTGGGCGGCCAGCATGATGACAAAGACGTAGGTGACGAGGATGGCGCCGGCGTAGATGATGACCAAGGCGGCGGCCATGAACTCGGCTTGGAGCAATACGAACAATCCCGCGCTGGACATGACCGCGAGCATGAAATAGAGGGCCGAGTAGACCGGTTGGGGGTGGGTGACGACGCGGAAGGCGCCGAAGATCGCCAGGGCGGCGAAGGTCCAGAAATAGGCCCCGACGCCGGGGTGTTCGGGCGCGGC
Organism: Tepidisphaerales bacterium; assembly: GCA_038252525.1. Classification (GTDB taxonomy): domain Bacteria; phylum Planctomycetota; class Phycisphaerae; order Tepidisphaerales; family Tepidisphaeraceae; genus JBBSAF01. Next base: position 6,454 of record JBBSAF010000093.1, on the reverse strand, counting down.
GCCGGCGAGATAACGCACAAGCAAGGCGGCGCCGACCAGCCCGGCGAGCAGGGCGATGAGTCCGCCGATCTTGCGGAGGGATTTTTCACGGCGGGAGGGCAGGACCAGGACGGTTCCGATGCCGGCGATGACGCACAGGAGCAGGATCGTCAGGGGCATGGCGGCGGCCGCCAGCGGCAACGACGGTTTTATTGAGAGGATCGGGGCGTTCAAGAAACCCACCATGTTCGACGACATCGGTGAAATCGGACGCCTCGGGACGGTTCCCATGAACCGTCGCCGACCGTTCCGTTGAAAAGGGGAAGAATAAACGCCGGGGCGAGGTATTGGCAAGACCCCGTGACGGATTTCACGATCTCGGGTGGCCGGAGGGCATGGAAGGGGGCATGATGGGGGACGGCGCTCGCGCACGTGGCGCCCCGCGTCAACCTCGCGGGTGTCGCGGCACCGCTTGGGTTGCGGGAGGCCGTGCGCTCGCGTGACGCTCGGCCCGTCGGCGGGCGCGGAGCATCCCGGCGCGGGACCGCGCCGCGCAGGGTCAGGCGGCGGGCGATTCGGCGTCCGGGCCGTCGAGGTCGCGCGGATCGCCCGGCGGATAGTCGGCGAGGTAGGTGAAGACGGTGCGGATATAGGAGACGCACGGGAGCTTGTGGAGATGGGCGAGTTTGCGGGTGTCGATCTCCCCTTGCACGACGCTGTTGTCATCGTCGGTCGAGGCGATGGTCATGCCGGCGGATTCGAGTTGGTGGACCGCGTCGTCGAGGCGTTCGGCGTAGTCGGCGGTGAGACAGACGATGATTTCCGAGATTTCCGCATCGCAGTGATTCATCACACCTCCCGGGCGCCTTATTCCGCCAGCATGTTAGGCACCATAGGTGCGACAAATAAAGGTACCTGTCCCCTTTATTTAAATGTACCTGTCCCCTTTATTTAAAGGGGACAGGTACTTTTAGTGGGGGGGATGGCCAAGTGGATCCAGACGGCCACGGCAAGGAGGGTGGCCCAGCCGATGTCGGGCCAGGTGCCTTTGATGGCGTGGAGGATCGCCTCGCCCCAGCCGGGTGCGAACTGTTCCACCCACGCGATGCCGCGCTGGCCGTCCATCACTTGGTACAGGCTCATCACGGCCGACAGGACGGAGAAGAGGATGGCCAAGAGGGTGGGTCCGGCGCCGACGGCGGTGGCGGCACAGGCGGACAGGGCGCCCCAAAGGAGGTAGCGTTCGTGCATTCGCGGGAAGACGGCGAAAAACGCCAGCCAAGGGCCGGCCATGGCCAAGAGGAATCGCGGGCTTCGGCGGCGGGCGTGAATGGCCATCAACACAGAGCAATACGCCAGCAACAATCCGAAAACCGCGGCCAGGAGTTGTTCGATGGTCCAGGCTCCCCACGCCGGGTCGGTGGCGCGCCAGCCGAAACGGTGTTGGAGGATTCCGGCCAAGGAGCTGGCGCCGCCGATCTCGAGGTTGGGGAACTTGTCGGACCCGTAGCGGAAGGCGATCTCGTACCAGGCGAAGCTGCCGTCCCACAGCCAGGCCGATAGCCACAATCCCGCGACCACGCCGGCGGCGGACACCCAGGCGGCTCGTCGCCCGGTCATCCAGCGGCGGGTCGGGGTCCAGAGACCGGCGATCCACCAAGTCCAGAGTCCGAGGCTGGCCCCGCCGAGCAGCAGGCCGACCGAGGCGCCGTGGGTTCGCCAGAGCCATGGCCACGTGACGGCGCCGGCGGCGGCGAAGGCGCCGAGGAGGAATCGCGCGGCCGCGGTCGGTTTGCCCATGAAGATGGGCCAGAGGAGGAAGACCGGCGCGACGATGAGGAGTTGGCCTTTGAACAGGGTTCCCGCGCCGATCAGCGCGCCGGCGATGCCCCATGCCTCCAGCGATCCGGCCAAGACCGCCAGCAGGAAAAACGGCGTGACCCAGACATCCCAGGTGGGTCGGACGTGGGCGCTGAGCAGGGAGGCGGGGTTGAACCAGACCCCCAGTGCGGCCAAGAGGGCGAAGGCGGCCGAGGGGAGCGCTCGGCGGGTGCGGTCGCGTCGGCCCCAGACGTAGGCGAGGGCTCCGGCGGCGGCGGCGGCGAGGAGTTCCATGGCGGTGTTGAATCGCAGGAGGGGGGCGTTGAAGGCGTAATCGTCGATCCAGGTTGTGCGGTTGGGGTCGGCCTTGAGGGCGTCGGCGGCCCATGCGGTCATGACGGCGAGCCGCAGCGGGCCGTAATCGAGGCCGTAGTCGTGGTTGGGATGTTCCGCGGCGACGCGGTCGTAGAGGGTGAGGTATCCCTCGCGGGCGGCGCGGGCGCCCCAGTTCCAGGCGTTTTGCATGTCGGGGACATAGTGGAGTTCGGCGGTGTTTCGCCAGATGGCCGGTCGGAGGCGCAGGCCGGTGACGAGGGCGGCGATGGCGATGGCGAGAAGGAGGGTCCAGGCGAGGGCGACGGCGCCGCGGGCGGCAAACCGCGTGTTGGCGCGTTGTGGGTGGGATCGCTTGGGCATGGGGGTATTGTGCGCGGCGTGTTCGGCAATGCCACAGGGGATGGCGGTCGGGGGCGAGGGAACGGAGTCGGCGGAAAGAATCCTGTCGCGGGGGCGGCGCCGGGTCGGTAGAATCCGCTCGTCGCAAACCTTTCGTCGGAAGATCGCCCATGCAAGCGCTGCTGATCGCCGTTGTCGCCGCCGTCGCGTTCGTCGTCGCTTACCAGACCTATGGAAAATGGCTGGGGGGACGGGTGTTCGAGTTGTCGGCGAAGGCGGTGTGTCCGTCGGTGCGGTTGCGGGACGACCGGGATTATGTGCCGACGCACAAGTCGGTGGTGTTCGGACATCACTTCACGTCGATCGCCGGGACCGGGCCGATCGTGGGGCCGGCGATCGCCATCATGTGGGGGTGGCTGCCGGCGCTGTTGTGGGTGATTTTCGGGTCGATCCTGATCGGCGCGGTGCATGATCTGGGGTCGCTGGTGGTGAGTCTGCGCAACAACGGGCAGACGGTGGGCGAGATCGCGGGGCGGCTGCTCAACCGGCGGGTGCGGATTCTGTTTTTGCTCGTGCTGTTGCTGGCGTTGACGATCGTGCTGGCGATTTTCGGACTCGTCATCGCGGCCGTGTTCCGGCAATATCCGGCCAGCATCTTCCCATGCCTGGTGCAGATCCCCATCGCGTTGGGGATCGGGCTGTGGCTGCATCGACATGGCAAGAGCCTTCTACTCCCGAGCGTGATCGCGCTGGGGCTGATGTATCTGACGGTGATTTTGGGGGACCGGGACAACTTCGTCACCACCAACCCGGTTTTGCTGGCGATCATGAATCCGCTGCACGCGGCCAACGCGGTGATGGCGGGGTGGAGCAATTGGACGTGGGTGGTGTTGCTGCTGATCTACTGCTACGGGGCGAGCGTGCTGCCGGTGTGGAGCCTGTTGCAGCCGCGGGACTTCATCAATTCGCTGCAGCTCATCAGCGCGTTGGGGTTGATCTGCGCGGGGCTGGCGGTGGCGGCGGTCGCGGGGGGCGCGCCGCCGGTGGTCGGGGCGGCGCGGCCGGCGTTGACGATGATCGCGCCGGCGATCGACTGGCATCCATCGGGGGCGCCGCCGATCTTCCCGTTCTTGTTCGTCACGGTGGCATGCGGGGCCATTAGCGGGTTCCATTGCCTGGTTTCCAGCGGCACGAGCAGCAAGCAGTTGGCCGGGGAGGAGGATGCCCGGTTCGTGGGGTACGGGGCGATGCTGACCGAGGGGTTTTTGGCGGTGTTGGTGATCGTGGCGTGCGCCGCGGGATTGGGGCTGGGATTGCCGGTGGCGGCGGGATCGACGTTGGCGGGATCGGCGAGCGGGCTGGTGAGCGATGGCACGCACGCCGCGCTGGTGGGGTCGGCGGCGTGGGCGCATCAGTATCCGTCGTGGCAGTCGGCCGGGGGATTGGACAAGACGGTGGGAGCGTTCGTGATCGGGGCGGGGAACTTTTGCAACGCCTTGGGGATTCCGATGGGGATTTGCATCGCGCTGATGGGGGTGCTGGTGGCGAGTTTCGCGGGGACGACGCTCGACACGGCCTGCCGATTGCAGCGGTATGTCGTTCAGGAGTTGGCCGGGGCGATCCTCGGGCCGGGCGAGGGGGGCGCGGCGCGGCGGATGACGGTGAATCCGCTGTCGTGGCTGGGCAACGCCCACGGGGCGACGATGTTCGCGATCGTGACGGCGGCGGCGTTGGCGGCGATCCCGTTGCCGGGACAGCCGTGGAGCCTGGGGACGGCCGGGGCGGGGGGGAAGATTCTTTGGCCGATCTTCGGCGCCACCAACCAGCTCTTGGGGGGGCTGGCGTTTTTGGTGATTTATTTTCACCTGCGACGGCGGGGCAAGCCGACGTGGTTCATCGTCGGGCCGATGGTGTTCATGCTGATCATGCCGGCGTGGGCGATGGTGATGGATCTGCCGGGGTGGATCGGGCAGGGGCGATGGGTCTTGGCGTCGATCGCGGCGGCGACGTTGGCGTTGGAGGCGTGGATGATCGTCGAGGCGATGGCGCTGTTTCCGCGGGTGAAGGATGTGCTGGAGACACCGGCGTCCGTCGCCGAGCCGGTTTAACCGCGTACGGCGGGATTCATTCCCACTCGATCGTGGCCGGGGGGGTTGCGGAACCGCGCCCGCCACAAGGTGGCCGGACGCCCGCGCGTCATTCCCATTCGATCGTGGCCGGGGGCTTGCTGGAGATGTCGTAGACCACGCGGTTGACGCCCTTGACCTCGTTGATGATGCGGTTGGACATGGTGGCGAGGATTTCGTAGGGGATCCTGGCCCAGTCGGCGGTCATGAAGTCCTGGCTCTCGACGGCGCGGATGGCGATGACGCCGTCGTAGCTGCGGGCGTCGCCCATCACGCCGACGGTGCCGATCGGCAGAAGCACGGCGAAAACCTGGGCGGTCTTGCGGTACAACTGGTTGGCGACCAATTCTTCGAGCACGATCTCGTCGGCGTCGCGCAGGATTCGCAGGCGCTGGGGGGTGATGTCGCCGAGGATGCGGACGGCCAGGCCGGGGCCGGGGAACGGGTGGCGCCAGACGATGTTGTCGGGCAAGCCGAGCATTTCGCCGACGCTGCGGACCTCATCCTTGAACAGCTCGCGCAGCGGCTCGACGAGCTCGAAGCCCAGTTCCGCGGGGAGTCCGCCGACGTTGTGGTGCAGTTTGATGTTGGCCGACGTGCCCGCGTAGCCGTGGCCGGACTCGATGACGTCGGGATAGAGCGTGCCTTGGGCGAGGAAGCGGGCGTTCTCGATGGCGCCGGCCTCGCGCTTGAAGGTTTCGATGAACTCCCGGCCGATGATCTTGCGCTTTTGCTGGGGGTCGGTGACGCCCTCCAGGTGATGCAAAAACTGTTCGGTGGCGTCGGCCACCCGCAGGTCGATCTTGAAATGGTCGCGGAAGGTGGTTTCGACCAGCCCGCGTTCGTTTTTGCGCAGCAGTCCGTTGTCCACGAAGATGCAGGCGAGCTGTTCGCCGATGGCCTTGTGGAGCAATGCGGCGACGACGGAGGAATCGACCCCGCCGGAGAGTCCGCAGATGACCTTGGCGTCGCCGACCTGCTCGCGGATCCGGCGGGTGGTCTGCTCGATGAAGTTGCCCATCGTCCACGTGCCGGCGCAGTGGCAGATTTCGTACAGGAAGTTGCTGAACAGCATCTCCCCGCGCGGGGTGTGCGTGACCTCGGGGTGGAACTGCACGCCGTAAAATGGACGGGTGCGATGCCGGGTCGCCGCATACGGGCAGGTGGGGGTGACGGCCAGGGGCAAAAAGTCGTCGGGCAGGTCGAGGATCTGATCGCCGTGGCTCATCCAGACGGTGGTTTCGGCCGGCAAGCCGTGCAGGAACGGGTCATCGGTTTTGATGGTCATCTTGGCCCGGCCATATTCGCGGGCCTTGGCCGGTTGGACGTTGCCGCCGAGGATTTGGACGCCGATCTGCATTCCGTAGCAGATGCCCAGGACGGGGACGCCGAGGTCGAAGATGCCGGGATCGCATCGCGGCGCCCCGGCGTCGTAGACGCTGCTGGGCCCGCCGGAGAGGATCAGCCCCTTGGGGTTCATGGCGCGGAGTTGGTCGGGGGTGATGTCCGGTCGGACCAGTTCGCTGTAAACCCCCTTCTCGCGGACGCGGCGGGCGATGAGCTGGGCATACTGCGAACCGAAATCCAGGATCGGAATGACTTCCTCGTGGCGCATGGCGAGTTGGTACACGATGGGGGGGGAGAAAGCAAAAGGCGGTAGGCGGATCAGGGTAGGCGGTAGACGGAGAATACGGCGGGAGGAAGCAGAGGGAGGTAGGCGGATCAAGGTAGGCGGTAGGCGGAGGATACGGCGGGAGGAAGCAGAGGGAGGTAGGCGGATCAAGGTAGGCGGTAGGCGGAGGATACGGCGGGAGGAAGCAGAGGGAGGTAGGCGGATCAGGGTAGGCGGTAGG
>JBBSAF010000092.1:0-9477 GCA_038252525.1 Tepidisphaerales bacterium | reverse complement strand
TTCCCCGTCCCCCGCCCCCGGATCGAACGGAATGTTCAACGTCGTGCCCCGTCCCGGCCCGACGCCGATCTCCCAATCGTAGCCGCTGCCGGGATAACAAAGCCGCGGCGTCTCGTGCATGCTGACGAAAAACACGCTCGGATCGCTCTCGAAGATCGCCTGCGTGCCGTTGCCATGATGGACATCGAAATCGACGATGGCGATCCGCTCGACTCCGTAGCGCCGCTGCAAATATCGCGCCCCCACCGCCACGTTGCAGAACAGGCAGAACCCCATCGCCCGGTTCGGCTCGGCGTGATGCCCAGGTGGACGCCCGGCGGCGAAGGCCCGCGTCACCTCGCCATTCATCACCGCATCGCAACACCGCAGCACGGCGCCGGCCGACAGCAATCCCATCTCGAAGCTGCCGGCGTTGACCACCGTGTCCCCCTGGTCCAGCACCCCCCCGCCGGATTCGGAATAGTGCCGGATCATCTCGACCATGGCCGGGGCGTGCACCGCCCGGATCCACTCGGGGTCGGCCGCGTAGGGCGCCAATTCCACCAGCGGCGCCAGCCCCAGGGGCTTGAGGCGCAAATCCACGCGATATTCGGGGAACGGATCGGCCCCCGTGAGCAACCCCGCGTCGTGCAGCGCCCGGTAGATGACCTTGATGCGCTCCGGCCGCTCGGGGTGGTGGTCCCCCGTCCGATGTTCAATGAATCGCGGGCTGGAGCAGAATCCCACCATGGGCCGCGATCATACTGCCCCCCCCCGCCGTCGGCGAGATCGGACGCGCCAAGCCGCACCCGCCGAGGGGCGATGATGCCGGCCGCGGCCGCTTGGCGGATTGCGCGACACCACGTTGTTATACACAAGTCCGCCGCCGGCGGCAGTTGCCGCGTCGCGATCTCCGCCTCGGTCCCGTCCGAGGGACGACCACCGGGCGACGATGGGTGTGAAGGTCGTGAAAACCCCCGTTGAGCGCCGTCCTCATCGGCTTGAATTGCAAAAGCGGGGGCGAGGCGCCCCCGTGACGTGGAAACCACGGCGGTTGGCCAGTGACTTGCGTAGAACAGCGACGGCAACAGCGAGGGCGCGACACCCGCCCGATCCGCACCCGCCGCGGTCGTTGACGCGCGATCAGGTCGCCCCCCCGCCCTCCAGCGCCCCGAACCGCCGGTTGCGCTTCGAGAACGCCACGATCGCCCCGCGCAACTCCTCCGGCCCGAAATCCGGCCACAACACCGGACTCACCACCAGTTCCGCGTAACTGATCTGCCACAGCAGATAATTGCTCACCCGCATTTCCCCGGCCGTGCGAATCAGCAAATCCGGGTCCGGCATGCCCGCGGTGTAGAGGTGGTCGGCGACGGTCGATTCGTCGATGTCGCGCTCGTCCATCTCCCCGTCGCGCACCTTTCGCGCGATCGCCCGCACCGCGTCGGTGATCTCCGCCCGGCTGCCGTAATTCATCGCCAACACCAGGTTCATCCCGGTGTTGCCCCTGGTCTCCTCCAGCGCGCGGTTCATCTCGTCCAGCACCGGATCCGGCAGATGGTCGGTCCGACCGATCTGACGGAATCGGATGTTGTTCTCCATCATCGTCGCCCGCTCTTGCCGCAGGTAGTCGATGTACATTTGCATCAAATACGTGATTTCCTCGACCGGGCGCTTCCAGTTCTCCATGCTGAACGAATACAGCGTCAGATAATCCGGCCCGCCATGCTCCCGACGCAGCCGGGCGGCCTCGCTCACGATCCGCCGCACCGTCTCGGCGCCCTCTTGGTGCCCGCTCATCCGCCGGCGATCGCGCCGCACCGCCCACCGCCCGTTGCCATCCATGATGATGGCGATGTGCCGGGGGAATCGCTCGGGCGGAATGTCTCGCAAATCCTCGCTCATGTCGTCGTCCTCGGCGGCTCGGTTGCCCGCATCATAGCACCGTAGCCGGACCTGTCGCCGCCGCCGGCGATTCACCCGCCCGCTCCTCCTCGACACGCAACAGGTGATGCTCATAGGCATCCACCAGCGCCTGCCAACTGGCGTCGATGATGTTGGCGTTCACCCCGATCGTCCCATACGTCTCGTGCGTCCCGTCCGCCCGGTCCCGCCGGCATTCGATCACCGTCCGCACCTTCGCCGCCGTCTCCTCCCGGCTGTTGATCACCCGCACCTTGTAATCCGTCAGATGCACGTTCTCCACCTCCGGAAAATGGTGCCGCAGCGCCTTGCGCAACGCCCCGTCCAACGCGTTGATCGGACCATCCCCCTCGGCCACCCGATGCTCGGTTTTGTCCCCGATCCGCAACTTCACCGTCGCCTCCGCCACCGGTTCCCCGCCGTCGGCTTTCAGCACGATCACCCGGTAATGCTCCAAATCGAAGAACTTGCGATACCGCCCCGTCTCACGCCGCAACAGCAGCTCGAAGCTCGCCTCGGCCACCTCGAACTGATACCCCGCGTTCTCCAAATCCTGCACCTTTTCCAGAATCCGCCGCTGGGCCTCCTTGTCGCTGGCCAGATCGAAGCGATCCCCCGCCTTGGTCACGATGTTGCTCACCCCCGACAATTCGCTGACGATGATCCTGCGGTTGTTGCCCACCGCCTCCGGCGGCACGTGCTCATACGTCGTCGCGTCCTTCCGAACCGCATGAACATGCATCCCCCCCTTGTGCGCGAACGCGCTCGATCCGACATACGGCTGGCCGGGATTCAGGTTCATGTTGGCGATCTCATACACATAGCGGCTGACTTCCGTCAGCTTCCCCAGCGTCCCCGGCGCCAGGCAATCCATCCCGCACTTCAGCCGCAGGTTGGCGATCAACGCGATGAGGTCCATGTTGCCGCAGCGCTCGCCGACGCCGTTGATCGTCCCCTGCACATGCGACGCCCCCGCGCCCACCGCCGCCAGGGCGTTGGCCACCGCCAACGCCGCGTCGTTGTGGGTGTGGATGCCCACCGCGATCCCCGCCGCCTCCCGCGCCGCCGCCGTCACCTCCGCGACCCATTGCGGCAGGCTCCCCCCGTTGGTGTCGCACAGCACCACCACCGACGCCCCGGACTCCTTGGCCGCCGCCAGCGTCGCCAATGCGTAGGCGCGGTCGGCCTTGTACCCGTCGAAAAAATGCTCCGCGTCGTAGATCACCCGCCGCCCGTTGTCGGCCATCAGTCGCACCGAATCGCCGATCATGCGCAGGTTCTCCTCCAACGTGACATTCATCACCGCGCGCACCTGGTATTCGCTGGTCTTGCCCACCAGCGTCACCGCCGGGGTGTTCGCCGCCAGCAGCGCCGCCATCCCCTGGTCGTCCTCGGCCCGGACACCGCGCCGTCGGGTCATGCCGAACGCCGAGATCTTCGCGTGTTTCAGCCCCAGTCCCCGCACTTCCCGGAAGAACGCCGCGTCCTTCGGATTCGACAGCGGAAACCCGCCCTCGATGAGGTCCACGCCCAGCTCGTCAAGCTTCCGCGCGATGAGAAGCTTGTCCTGGAGCGACAGGTTGAACCCCTCGCCCTGGGTGCCGTCGCGGAGAGTGGTGTCGTAGATTTCGATCCGTCGGGAATCGCCCGCAGTGCGTGAATCGCCTTGGGTGGATGAATCGCCCATGGGTCTTGAATCGCCCATGGAGGGCAAATCGCTCTTGAGGGGTGAACCGCTCGTGGGGGATGAATCGCTCATGGGGGTTGAATCGCTCATGGTGGCCTCGGTGAAAGCCGCGCCCGCGCGGGACGAAAAAAAGCCCCGCCGATCGGGCAGGGCTGGTGGTCAAAGTCTGTCGGCGAACCGGCCCTACCCGATATAACTTGGGGTAATGGCAATGCCGCAATCCATAACCGGACGCAATGTCATGCCCGAAATCCTACCTCGCTCTAGAAGGGTGTCAAGCCGACCTTTCCATCGCGTTGCGACAACGACCTTTTTCGCCCGTCCGATTCCCACCGACCTTTTCCGACCAACCTTCTCCGACCGACCGATCCCGGCCGACCGATTGCCACCAACCGACTGCTGGCCATTCGCAAGTGCGAGTCCCAGCGGTTGCATCCCCTCCGCGTCCCGGACCCCGGCCGGAGGTGGCCGTGTCATACGGTCTCAAGCCAACCGCGCAAGGTGGCGGCATCCCGCAGGAATTGCCCCTCGTCATCGCCGCTGACGAACTCCAACAATGCCCAACGGTCGCGCCCGTCCGCCCGCGCCGCGTCCAAAAACGCCGGCCAGCGCCCCGCCCCCTCGGCCAGGGGCAAGCGATGAGTTGCATCCGGCCACCAGTGAAAAACGTGCAAATTCCGCAACCACGGCATCAACCGCCCCAAATCGGCCACCCCCGATGCCTTCGCCGCCCCATGGCGCGGCTGCCAGAGGGTCTTGAGCCTGCCTCCCCCCACCGCGTCGATCAAACCCAGCGTCGATTCCAATGTGTCGGTCAGCGTCCCATCATGGTATTCCATCGCCACCTCGATCCCCCGCGCCGCCGCCCGGTCGCAAAGGTCGGCCAGATCCGACGCCACCGCGCCCCGATACGCCCCATCGGCGTCGGCCGAGCCGCGCCGACCGGCCCACACGCGGATCAAGGGCGCCCCCAGCTCGCCGGCGCTGTCGAGAATCCGCTCGAAATCCCCCGCCGAATCGCCGCCTCCCGCGTGGTGGTACGACCCGTAACAGGCCACCGCGATCCCCGCGTCATCGCACATCCGTTTGACCGATCGCGCGATGCCCGCATCCCCCGGCGGAACATGCACATCCGCCCCCCACTCGATGCCGTCCAGTTTCGCCTCGGTCGCCAGCTCCACCACCCGCCGCGCGGATAATTTGCGGAATGTCACCGACAACAACCCACCGCGAATCGCGCCGACCGATGTCCCATCGCCGTTGCGTTGTCCCATGCCCGGATTGTGTCGGTTGACGCGATTCACGGCAAATCGGTCGGTGTGGACCTGTCGGTCGGAACCTGTCGGTCGCGGCCACCCGGTGGGGACCTGCCGGTCCAGACCAGCCGGTCGGGACATGAAAAAACCGGATGCGCCACGCGGCGAACCCGGTTGAACTTCGTCACGTCCTTCCGACCGATGGCTATTTCTTGCCTTCCGCCTCGGCCGGATGGTTGTGCTGTTGATAGATCAACCCGATCAGCGCCGGGATCAGCACCGTCATGGGCATGATGAAGGCGTTGGCCGTCAATCCATGGGTCAGTTGCGGGCCGATTTCGCGGTATTTGTAGACCAGCCCGAGGATGCCGACGACGAGCATGAGCGCGCCTTGGAGGCTCATGTACATGATGATGCTGCCGCGGAAGAGGATGAACGCCAGCATCGCGAACCCGACCACGCCGGTCATGGCGCCGGCCCAGGCGAACTGCGGCTCCAGTCCGAACGACCGCCACAGACTCGCGCCGATGACGCCGCCGACCATTCCCCCGATGACGGCGACGGCGTATTTCATGAGCGGCCAGCAGATCGCCGCCGCGATCACCGCCCCCAGCACGCCGGAGGCGATCGGGGCGCCGAAATGCGATCCCACCGATCCGCCCAGCGCGAATCCGATCAAGGCCGCGTTCAGGACGATCAGCCACTTGAAGAGGTAATAGCCGAACAGGAGGTAAATCACCCCCGCCAGCACCAGCAGCGCCGCGGTGCCCGGCGTCATGGTTTGACACCAGGTCAGCAGATCGACCTGTCCCGGCCAGTGGGTCGGGAAAGTCACCCAGCTTGCGCTGGTCACGGGGGTATCGACCGGAGGAGTCATAGCGCCACCTTCATAGCCGAGGGATCAGTCCCAATCATCGTCATCCCCCGCGGCCTTCTTGCCGGTGGATGGGGCCGCCATCGGATGGGAGAGCCAACACTGCACGGAAAACCCCAATGTCACCAGCCCCCCCACCATGGCCGCTTGCATGCCGTGCCGGACGGGGATGCGATCCAGACCCGCCGGCCAATAGAGCGCCGCGGCCACCCCGCCGAGGGCGAGGAGAATCGTCACGCCGACCAGGCTGAACAGCAGGGAAATGCCGATGCGCGACCACACCAGTCCCAGGGTGATGCCCCCCATCAATCCGACGCCGGAGGCGATTGGGAGCCACGTTCGCATCGCTTGGGGCCAGTCGGCCCAAACAGCTTGGGCGATTTGCATTGCCGTCATGTCCCCTGAGAGGGCGGGGTACCCCGTGGGATCGGCGCCGAAGAACACCCAAGTCGCCCATCCCGCCCAGATCGCCAGCATCACACCCAGCGCCAAAGCCGACCAGTAACGGTGGCAGACGTACCCCAGCACCCCCAATGAGAGCGCTCCGGCGATGGCCAGCCCCATCGGGTCTATCGACCAACCCATCAGAATGGGCAATTTCTTTCCCACCATGGCCCCGGCCGCCACGAGCGCGAGCGTCACCACCGACCGGCTGACGCGCGAGCCGGCGAGCCAGAGAATCAGCCCGGCGACCACGGCGATTCCGGCAATCCAGACCCCGGCCGATCCCCATTGTCCCCGCGCATGTTCGATCCAAAGCGGATCCATCGGCGTGTCCTCTTGTGGGACTTATCGGCCGGTCGGGGGAAAAGGGTTGAAATGAGCGAGAAATCCGTGGTCGGTGGCGGGGTCACGGGTCATCGGTCACGGGTCATGGGTCAATGGGTCAATGGGTCAATGCGTCAATGGGTCGATGGGCAATGGGTCAAGGGCCGTCGTTGTCGAGACTGGCACTTTCTTGCCCAATGACAAATGACCCATGACCAATGACGTTTGCTCGATGCCTTGCCAGCCCTCGATCCATGACTACGGACCCCCCATGGCCGCCGGTGTTCCCGGCGATCGCTCCGATTCCAGCCCCCGGAGATATTCCAGGACATTGGCGAACTTGGGGTCGTCGATGTCGAAGCCGTAGAGCCTCATTTCGTTGATCGCGTCGGCGGCGGTCCAGCCTTGGCGCTCGATGCGGTATTGGGCGGCCAGGACGCCGGTGCGGTGGGTGCCGCCCCAGCAGTGAAACAGCACGGGGCGATCCTTGGCGCCATCGAGGGCGGCGCGCACCGCCGACAGGTCGGGGGCGGGGAAGGTTTTGCCGCCGTGTTCGGGGTTGGGCAGACCATCGAGCTGCCAGACATCGCCGACGGGAATGGCGATATAGGTCGCTCCGGCGGCGTCACAGACGGATTTGTCCCAATCCTTGCCGGAACCGAGGTTGATGACGGTCTTGATGCCGCGGTCGCGGATTTGACGTTGCAATTCCGCCGGTTCGAGCTGCCCGCTGCGATAGACCGCGCCGGGTTCGATGACGCTGACACCATTGCGAACCTTGGCCGGCTTGAGCCACCACGCGGTCGCGCCGGCGCCCACGGCGATGCCGATGAGCAGGGCGATGATCCACAATCCCTTGGTTTTTCGCATATCCCGTCTCCGAGGACCGGCCCCGCCATCATAGGCGCCGGTTTGACGGTCTGAAAGGGCCGGGATACAACGGCGAAAATGGTTGATTCCACGTCAGGCGAAGGGCATTGGTCGCTCGATGAGCTTCGGGAGAAGATCGACGAGCTCGATGGGCGGATCGTGCCGCTGCTGAACGCGCGGGCCAAGGTGGTGGTGGAGGTTGGCAAGCTCAAGCAGGCGAGCAACGCGCCCATTTACGCGCCCGACCGGGAAAAGATCGTTTTCGACAAGGTTCGCCGGTTGAACGAGGGACCGCTGCCCGACCGCTGCCTGGAGGCGGTGTATCGGGAGTTGATGAGCGGGAGTTTCGCGTTGGAAAAGCCGCTGCGGATCGGATTCCTCGGCCCGGAGGGATCGTTCAGCCACGCCGCGAGCGTCGCCAAGTTCGGGTCGAGCGTGGAGTATGTGCCGCTGGCCGACATCGCAGGGGTGTTCGAGGAGGTGGTCCGCGGGCACATCGACTATGGACTGGTGCCGGTGGAGAACTCGATCCACGGGGGGGTGATCGACACGCTGGATGCGTTTTTGTCGTCCAGTGCCCGGATCTGCGCCGAGGCGTTGACGCACATCCATCACAATTTGCTGTCGGCGTCGCGGTGGGAGGAGGTTCACACGATCCATTCCAAGCCGGAGGTGTTCGCGCAGTGCCGTCGTTGGTTGGGGACGGTGGCGAAGGATCGTTCGGTGCAGCCGGCGCCGAGCACGAGCAAGGCCGCGGAGATGGCGAGCCAACAGTCGGGGGTGGCGGCGATCGGTTCGACGTTGGCCGGGGAGCTGTACGGGCTGCGCGCGCTGTTCGAGAACATCGAGGACAATCCCGACAACATCACGCGGTTTTTCGTGATCGGTCGGGAGTCGGCGCGTCGGACGGGGGATGACAAGACGGCGATCCTGTTCACAACGCTGCACAAGCCGGGGACGCTGGTGGATGTGCTGGAGGTGTTCAAGCGACACGGGATCAATCTGACGGACATCGAGAAACGTCCGAGCAAGAAAGTGAACTGGGAATACTATTTCTTCATCGACGCCGTGGGACACGGCGACGACGCGGCGATGCGGGCGGCGATCGAGGATGCCGGTCGGCACTGCTTGCACTTGACGGTGCTGGGAAGCTACCCTCGGGCGACGGTTATTTTGTGAAAAAGCACGCGGGCGAAGAATGGGATTGGGTGAAAAAGCGGCGTCCGCGAAAATGGATTGGGTGAAAAAGCAACATGAATCCGGCGGCTTTGGATGACGATTTGATAATTTTCTTTTTGTGTGCTTTTTGTCGCTTGACTTTTGTTGCGGGTTCGCTAATATGTGACGCATCGGATGGAACGCGGGACGAGGGAGTCCCAAGGAACGAGGGAGTTCGGGCGGGCGTTTCAGACGATTCACAACGATAACGGGATCGAAAGGTTCCGGGATTGTATAAGTCGGGGGTACTCCCCGAAGAAGGTTCCCCCCCTCCTTCTTCAACCCCCGACTCTAAACCTCGTTTGCCCAAGCCCCCCCTTGGGCAACTTCCCCTTTACGGGGAACTCGAACCGCCAAGCCCCCCCTTGGCGGTTCATTTTTTTGCGCGCCGGGAGGGAATGCATCTTCGTGAGGGGACATCCATCGAGCTCCGTTAATGTGAAGGGGCAGCGGCTCTGGCGGCGCATTCGGCAAGGGGTGGGCGTGGGACCGTGGGTGGTGGGGCGAGTGTTTGATCCACGCACCGCGAAGGTGTATCCGGCAATGGGCGGGGGCCTGTGAGCCGATGGGCGCGGCGTGGCGGGATCGTCGCTTTCAAAGAGCGCGGCCCCGGAAGCGGTCGGATCGAAATCCGAATCGCCGTCGGGGCCGCACCATCCCGGAACTGATCCTCGCCCCCCCGGACTCGAACCGCAATCAACACCCGTAATACACCGACCGGGGCGATTCGTTGAAGGGGGGGACACGCCTCGTTGTTATTCACAAGTCCACTTCCACCCCAAACCACGCCCCTGCCAGGAGATATGTGGCAGAGCCGCCCTCGGCTGTGCCCCCCCGTGCGTAGGCGATTGACCCCTCACTCAGCCGGGGGCGGCTGAGCTACACGAATCCCGGGGGGGCCG
>JBBSAF010000091.1:0-9554 GCA_038252525.1 Tepidisphaerales bacterium | reverse complement strand
TGAATCCGAAGTAGGTGCCGGGGAGGTGGACCTGTTCGAGAATGCCGTTCACGTCGCCGTATCGCTTCCGCCAGGCGTCGAAGCCGGCGGGGTCGGCCTTGGCGTCCGGCGGACGGGGGACGACGATCTGGTCGCCGGGGAGGGTTTGCGTCCCGTTTTTCTTCAGCAGCACGAGGACTTCGCCGGGGCCGACGACCACGCGCCGGATGAACCAGAAATAGCCTGCGTAGAGGATGGCCAAGGCGAGAATCAACGCCACGATGCGGGCGCCCCACGACGGGGGACGGCGCGAGGGGATTGGCGGCGGGTCGGAACGGCGGAACCCGCGGGTGGGCTTGAAGTCGTCCGGCTCGGTTCCATCGGTCGTGGCCATGGCTCGTGCCTTTCGGAAAGGGAACTTGCGGTCGTCGGCGCAGTGCCGGCGCCGTCACGTCGTCACAACGCCCGGCCGCATCGTCCGCAGAAGCGGGCGTGGGGCGGAAGGGGCGTGGCGCAGGAGGGACATATGCGCGGCCGGCCGTCGGGCTTGGGCGCCTTGGTCAGGGCCTTGACGATGAAAAACAAGAACGCCAAAAGCAGGATGACGACGAACAGGGAGAAGAAATTGACGCTCACCGGAGGTCCGCCCATGGTTGCCCGACGGCGATGATAGCAGGTTTGGCGCCGGGCTGACAGATTGTTGCGGTTAAAATGTTGCGGTTAAAATGTCATCATGGATTGGACCGATGCCGCCAAGGAGGAATTGCTCGACGCCGCCCGCGCGGTCATTGTGGCGGTCGTCACCGGGGAACCGGCGGCCTCGGCGCCGACGACGAATCCGGCGTTGATGCGGCCGGGCGGGTGTTTCGTGAGCTTGCATGAGCGAGCGACCCACGCCCTGCGCGGGTGCATCGGGCGGTTCGGCGCCGACGGGGCGATTCTGGATGCCGTGCGCGAGATGGCGGCGGCGGTATTGGAGGATTCGCGGTTTGCGCACCGTCGATTGCGGTCAGGGGACATGGGGAACCTGGATTTGGAGATCAGCGTGTTGTCGCCGCTGCGCCCGATCGCCGGTCCGGGTTCGTTCGAGCCGTTGGTGGAGGGGATTTACGTGGAAATCCAGGGTCGGACGGGGTGTTTCCTGCCGCAGGTGGCGCGGGACACGGGGTGGGGTCGGGAGCAACTGCTCAACCGATTGTGCAGCGAGAAGTTGGGCATTGAGGCGGATGCGTGGCGACGAACCGAAGCGCGGTTTTGGACGTTCACGGTGGACATCATGGGGCCGGCGGCGCTGGTCATCGCATGAGCGGCCGGCATAAGTGGAAAAACGTAACCGTCGACAAGCCAATGTTTTGCGCGATCTGGCGCCCTCGCGAACGGGAGGGTTCTGGCACCCTCGTCGCATCGTCACCGCCCTTGTTTTGCAGTCCCGATTGCACTAAACTGCCGGACTTTGCTTTCCAAGGGCGTTTGGCCGGGGTTCGCATTCCGGTCGGCGACCGAGGCGTTTAGGGAGATTCGGCGTGATCATCGTGATGCAACCGGGCGCGGTTCAGGGGTCGATCGACCGCGTCGTCGGGGAAATCGAGCGGATGGGGGCCGCGGCGCACCTGTCGCGCGGCACGTTCCGCACGGTGATCGGCGCCGTCGGCGAGGAGGGCAAGCTCGATCAGAACCATCTGGCGAGCCTGGACGGGGTCGAGAAGGTCGTCCCGATCATGAAGCCGTACAAGCTCGCCAGCCGCGAGTTCCACGAGGAGGACAGCGTCGTGGAAATCGGCGGGGGGAGCGTGCCGAAGGTGAGGATCGGTGGCGTCCATGCGGTGTGCATCGCCGGGCCGTGCGCGGTGGAGGATGAACAGATGCTCAACCGGATCGCCCGCGAGGTGCGATCCGGGGGGGCGACGATCTTGCGCGGGGGGGCGTTCAAGCCGAGGACCAGCCCGTATTCGTTCCAGGGGCATGGGGAGGAGGCGCTGAAGTGGATGCGGGCGTGCGGGGATGAACTGGGGATGCCGATCTGCACCGAGGTGATGGACACGCGGCAGGTGGAGTTGATCGAGCGGTACACCGATTCGTTCCAGATCGGCGCCCGCAACATGCAGAACTTCGACCTGTTGCGCGAGGTCGGCAAGACCCGCAAGCCGGTGCTGCTGAAACGCGGGTTGGCGGCGACGGTGAAGGACTGGCTGCTCAGCGCCGAGTACGTTCTGAGCCAGGGGAACATGGGTGTGGTGCTGTGCGAGCGCGGGATCAAGACGTTCGAGGATTCGGTCCGTTATACGCTGGACATCACGTCGATCCCGGTGTTGGCGCACTTGACGCACCTGCCGGTGATCGTCGATCCGAGCCACGCGGCGGGGAAGCGGGATTTCGTGGGGGCGATCGCGGCGGCGGGGATGGCGGCCGGGGCGCACGGGTTGATCGTCGAGGTGCATTATTGCCCCTCCCAGGCCCAGTGCGACGGTCCGCAGGCGCTGTTGCCGGAGATGTTCCGGGAATTGATGGGGCAGTTGCGGAAGATCGCGGCGATCATGGGCAAGGCATTCGTCGAGGCCGGGGAACCGGTGGCGACATAGCACGGGGGTCGGGCGGGATTTCCCGCATTCGGCGGTGGAAGTGTTTTCAACAAGGACGGGCGAAACAGCCCGCGGAAGGAATCGGATCAAGATGGCGCGCACCCCCTTTGTGGCCGGCAACTGGAAGATGAACACCACCAAGCAGGCGGCGGTCGCGCTGGCCAAGGGCGTGGCGGCCGGCGCCCCCAAGGCCGGCGCCGAGGCGGGCATCGCCCCGCCGTTCGTGTACCTCGACGCGGTGGCGGGGGCGATCGCCGGGTCGGCGGTGCTGCTGGGCGCCCAGGACGCCTATTTCGAGAAGAACGGGGCGTTCACCGGCGAGATTTCCATCGAGATGCTCAAGGACCTGGGGGTGCGGTTCTGCCTGACCGGGCACAGCGAGCGTCGGCATGTCATCAAGGAGCCGTCGGCCTTGATTGCCAAGAAGGCCAACGCGATCTACGCCGCCGGATTGATCCTCGTCCACTGCGTCGGCGAGAAGCTCGAGGAGCGCGACGCCAACAAGACGCTGGAGGTGGTCAAGGCCCAGCTCGACGAGTTGGACGCCAAGTCGATGTCGGACCCGTCGCGGCTGGTGATCGCGTATGAGCCGGTGTGGGCGATCGGGACCGGCCGCAACGCCACCGATGAGCAGGCCCAGGAGGTGCACGCCTTCATTCGCGGGCAACTGGCCAAGACATGGAACAAGGATTTCGCCGACGCCGTTCGCATCCAGTACGGCGGCAGCATGAAGCCCGAGAACGCCAAGGGGCTGTTGGGCCAGCCGGACGTGGATGGCGGCTTGATCGGCGGGGCGGCGTTGAAGCCCGAGAGCTTCCTGGCGATCGTCAACGCCGCGTTGTGAACCGAACGATGCCGGCGCCGGCGGGTTCTCGACCGCGGGCGCCGATTCATGGAGCTTAAATGACCTCGTTTTTCCTCTACATCACATTCACCCTGTTCATCGTGATCAGCGTTTTGCTGATTCTGATCGTGCTGATCCAAAAGGGTCGCGGCGGCGGGCTGTCCAGCGCGTTCGGCGGGGCCGGCGGCAACACCGCGTTCGGGTCCAAGACCGGCGATGTGCTGACCTGGGCGACGAGCGTCATCTTCGGGATTTTCCTGCTTTTGGCGGTGATCCTCAATCTGGTCTCCAACGCCTCGTCGAGCAAGACGGCGGCCGCGGTCGCCAACCCCGCCCGTCCGATCCCGGCCCAACCGGCGCCCGTGCCGGCGCCGGCCGACGCGCCGACGGCGCCGGTTCGACCGTGATCCGCGCCCAACCCCGGGAGACCGCATGATCGTCAGCATGACCGGCTTCGGCGACGCCACCGCGGAGCGCGACGGCACGCATTACGCCGTCGAGTTGCGCTCGCTCAACAACCGTTTTTTCAAGCCGGTCATCAAGCTGCCCGACAACGTTTCGGGACTCGAGCCGGAGTTGGAGACGACGCTGCGCGAGCGGCTGGGGCGCGGGTCGATCACGTACATCCTCAAGATGCGCACCGACAGCGCCGAGGCCGCATACCACATCAACACCCAGGCGCTCAAGGCGTATCTGGAGCAGCTCCAGGCGGTGAAGGGTCTGGACCGGCTGGTGCAGATCGACTTGGCGAGCCTCGTGCAACTGCCGGGGGTGTGCCAGGAGCCGCGGGATGATTCCGACGAGATCGAGAAGCACGGAGACATGATCCGACGCATCACCGACGCCGCCATCGGCAAGTGCCAGACCATGCGAGAATCCGAGGGGCGGGCGCTGTTCGGGGAGTTGATGCGGCACGCCGGGGTGATCGCCGCCAGCCTGGCCGAGATCGAGACCCGCGCCCCGTCGGTGGTCGAGGATTATCACAAGCGGCTGCTCCAGCGGGTGAATCAACTGCTGAGCAAGGCGGAATTGCAGGTCGGGCAGGCGGATTTGCTGCGGGAGGTGGCGGTCTTCGCGGAACGCGCCGACATTTGCGAGGAGATTCAGCGGCTGACGAGCCATTTGCGGGCGTTCGAGGAGGCCTGCCGCGAGGGGGAGCACGCCGGTCGGAAGCTGGATTTCATCGCGCAGGAGATGTTGCGCGAGGCCAACACGATCGCCAGCAAGGCCAACGACGCGGCGATCGCGCGGCACATCGTGGAGATCAAGGGCGCGATCGACCGGTTGAAGGAACAGGTCCAGAACGTCGAATGACCACTTGGAAATCGCCCGTGACCTCCACCAGCGCCGAACATCCCCGCGGAATCCTGATCGTGCTGGTCGGCCCGTCCGGGGTCGGCAAGAGCACGATCTCGCGCATGCTCGCCGAGCGGCTGAAGGTGTGGTACACCGTCAGCGCCACCACCCGCGCGCGGCGGCCCAACGAAGAGAAGGGCAAGACCTACGAGCACATCGACCGCGAGACGTTTTTCGGTCGATTGGACAACAACGAGTTCCTGGAATACGCCAACGTCTACGACGACTATTATGGCACGCCCAAGCACCCGGCGATGGACCGTTTGGAGGAGGGGCGCGACGTGCTGTTGGAGATCGACGTGCAAGGGGCGCTGCAAGTGCGGTATCAGTATCCCGACGCGCTCTTGGTGTTCATCCTGCCCCCGGACGCCGCGGCGCTGATGCAGCGGCTGACCGACCGGGGGCGCGACTCGGCCGATGAGATCGCCAAGCGATACCGCGCCGCGCAACGTGAGATCCACATGGCCCGCGGCAGCCATGCGTTCGACTTCTGGGTGATCAACGACGAGCTCGGCCGCGCGGTCGGCGAGATCGAAAAGATCATCCGTCACAAACGTTTTGGAGGAATCTGAACCATGATCGAGGCACTCAAGAGCGACGACATCGTGAAAAAGGTCGGCGGGCGTTTCAAGCTCACGGCATTGATCCAGAAGCGGATGCTCGAGCTGATGAACGGCGCCCGCCCGCTGGTCGAACACGAGCACAGCGCGACCAATCTGGAGATCGCGGTCCAGGAGATTTTGCAGGACAAGATCGCCATCGACTACGAGGCCAGCGGATTGGCCCGGCCTGACCCGATGCCGACCAAGTGAACCGGACCCGACGCCGGCCAAGTGGACTGGACTAAACGGCGGCCAGACAAAGCGGCGGCGACGGCGGCCACGCCAACCCGGTGTGACGCCGACTTGGTGAACCGGGTGTAGCGCCCCGACCAAGGAACCGGAGGCGGCGCCAACTTGGCGAACCGGAGGTGATGCCATGGGCGATAATCCCGAATCCGATGCGACGCCGGGCGACGACGCGCGATCCCTCGCGGGGCGCGAGGTGGTCGTCGGCGTGTGCGGCGGCATCGCGGCGTACAAGATGGCCGAGGTGGTTTCGCGTCTGGCCCAGTTGGGCGCCGGGGTCACGGTGGTGATGACCGACGCGGCCCGCGAGTTCATCGCGCCGCTGACATTCCAGGCGCTATCGGGACGCCCGGTGAGGACCAGCACGTTCCACCTGGAGGAAAGCTCCGATCCGCAGCACATCGGACTGACCGAAAAGGCCGATCTGATGCTGGTGGCGCCGGCGACCAACAACCTCATCGCCAAGGTCGCCTGCGGGCTGTGCGACGACCTGCTGAGCCTCATGGTCTGCGCCGCCGACTGCCCGGTGGTCTTCGCCCCGGCGATGAACACGCGGATGTGGAACCATCCGATCGCCCAGGAGAACTTCGCGCGGCTCGCGGGCCTGGGCTACCGTTTCATCGGTCCCGAGGAGGGGTGGCTGGCCTGCCGCAACGTCGGCGCCGGGCGGATGAGCGAACCGGCGAAGATCGTGAAGACGATCGCCCGCATGTTGACGGTTCCCGGCGCGATGCCACCCGCCATCGGCGCGGAGGCATCCGACGCATCCGACGATCCCGACGACGGGGAATGAACCCCGTTGCCGCCTCCATGACCCGCCTAAAAGGACCATGGCGTGTGGCACGTCCGCCCAAGTCCGTGTATCCCTCCCCGCATTCCCGCCAACCTTCCGTCCCTGGCCGGGGCACGGATCCTCATGAACCCTCCGCGCCCGTGTCGGAAGGTCCGCTCTTTCGGGCGGCTCATCGGGTGGCAAATCCCGGCCATGAACCCTCCGCGCCCTCGCCGGGCGCTCGCCGCGTTCCTTGATTACGCCCCCCAGCGCCCTACAATCGCCCGTGAACCGCAAACAACGCCCGACGTAATACCCGGTCAATAGGCTCACGATCCAACAGACTCGATCCGAGGGGTCGGCGCAACCGCCGGCGAAATGGAGATGGACATGTTCGAACGATTCACCGACCGCGCCCGCAAGGTCATGGCACTGGCCAACCAAGAGGCCCAGCGCTTCAACCACGAATACATCGGCACCGAGCACATCCTGCTCGGGCTGGTCAAGGAAGGCTCCGGCGTCGGCGCCAACGTCCTCAAAAACCTCGATGTCGATCTCCGCAAGGTCCGCCTCGAAGTCGAGAAGCTAGTCAAATCCGGCCCGGATATGGTCACCATGGGCAAATTGCCCCAGACCCCGCGCGCCAAGAAGGTCATCGAATACGCCATCGAGGACGCGCGCAATCTCAACCACAACTACGTCGGAACCGAACATCTTCTCCTCGGACTCCTGCGCGAGCACGACGGCGTGGCGGCACAGGTTCTCATGAACCTCGGCCTGAAGCTCGAGGAGGTCCGCGAGGAAGTCCTGAACCTTTTGGGAGCGGGCGTGGAAAGCGAAGAACCCCAGGCGGCCGA
Source organism: Tepidisphaerales bacterium (assembly GCA_038252525.1). GTDB lineage: Bacteria > Planctomycetota > Phycisphaerae > Tepidisphaerales > Tepidisphaeraceae > JBBSAF01. The sequence goes on along the minus strand of JBBSAF010000091.1, from coordinate 2,319 downwards.
CAAGCAGAACCCCAAGGGCAAGAGCAAGACCCCGGCCCTGGACAGCTTCGGGCGCGACCTGACCGAGCTGGCCAAGGGCGGCGAGCTCGATCCGGTCATCGGACGGGCCAACGAGATCGAGCGCGTTATCCAGATCCTCTGCCGCCGACAGAAGAACAACCCCGTGTTGCTCGGCGAGGCCGGCGTCGGCAAGACCGCCATCGTCGAGGGTTTGGCGCAGATGGTCGTCGGCAACGACGTGCCCGAAATCCTGCACGACCGCCGGATCGTGGTGCTCGACTTGGCGATGATGGTCGCCGGCACGAAATATCGCGGGCAGTTCGAGGAGCGCATCAAGGCGGTCATGAACGAGGTCCGCCGCGCCAAGAACGTCATCCTCTTCATCGACGAGCTCCACACCCTGGTCGGCGCCGGAGGGGCCGAGGGCGCCATCGACGCCTCCAACGTCCTCAAGCCGGCCCTCTCCCGCGGCGAAATCCAGTGCATCGGCGCCACCACCTTCGACGAGTACCGCAAGTACATCGAGAAGGACGCCGCCCTCGCCCGACGATTCCAGCCCATCCACGTCGATCCGCCGAGCAAGGTGGACACCGTCGCCATCCTCAAGGGCCTGCGCGACCGCTATGAGGCCCACCACCGCGTCCGCATCCTCGACGAGGCCATCCTGTTGGCCGTCGAAATGTCCGACCGCTACATCACCGGCCGGGCCTTGCCCGACAAGGCCATCGACGTGATCGACGAGGCGGGCGCCCGCATCCGCCTGCGCTCCATGACCAAGCCGCCGAATCTCGCCGACCTCGAGGAGCAGATCGAGCGCCTCAGCATCCAGAAGGATGAGGCCGTCAAGAACGCCGAATATGAGGAGGCCGCCCGCCTCCGCGACCAGGCCGAGGCCCTCCGCAAGAAAAAGGAGGACACCCAGCGCCAATGGCGCGAGAAGTCCAAGGAGGTCGATGGCGTGGTCGACGAGGAGGTCATCGCCGAGGTCGTCAGCAAGATGACCGGCGTCCCCCTCACCCGCCTCGAAAAAGAGGAGGCCCAACGCCTGCTGGAGCTTGAAAACGAGCTACACAAGCGCGTCGTCAGCCAGGACGAGGCCATCAAGGCCATCAGCAAGACCATCCGCCGCGCCCGATCCGGCCTCAAGGACCCCCATCGCCCGATGGGTTCGTTCCTGTTCCTCGGTCCCAGCGGCGTCGGCAAGACCCTGCTTTCCAAGGCATTGGCCGAGTTCATGTTCGGCGATTCCGACGCGCTGATCCAGATCGACATGTCCGAGTACATGGAGAAGCACAACGTCAGTCGGCTGATCGGCGCCCCCCCCGGCTACGTCGGCTACGAGGAAGGCGGGCAGCTCACCGAGCGCATCCGCCGGCGCCCCTACAGCGTCGTGCTGCTCGATGAGGTCGAGAAGGCCCACCCCGACGTGTTCAACATGCTCCTCCAGATCATGGAGGAGGGACGGCTCACCGATTCGTTCGGCCGCCACGTCGATTTCCGCAACGTGGTCATGATCATGACCAGCAACATCGGAGCGGACCTCATCAAGGGCGGCGTCCAGCCTTTCGGGCTGCAGGGACGCAAGACCGGCACCGCCGAGGAGCAGGGCTATGAGAAGATGAAGGACACGCTCATGAAGGAGATCGAGCGTTACTTCCGCCCCGAGTTCATCGGCCGGCTCGACGACGTGATCGTCTTCCGACCCCTCAACCGACAGCACCTGGAGAAGATCGTGGAGCTGGAATTGGGCAAGGTCACCAAGCGCCTCACCGATCACGGCCTGCGGATCGAGCTGACCGAGGAGGCCAAGACGTTCCTGGTGGAGAAGGGCACGAGCAACGACTTCGGCGCCCGCCCGCTGCGTCGGGCCATCGAGCAGCACGTCGAGGATCCGCTCAGCGAGGAGATCCTCCGCGGCAACTTCAAGGGCAAGGATCTCATCCGAATCAGCGTCAAGGAGGAAGAGGGCGACGGCGCCGAGAAGCAGAAGCATCTCTACTTCGAGGCCGTGGCCACCCCCAAGCCCGACGCCGCCGAGAAACCTCTCGCCCAAGCCGCCTCCGACGCCACCTGATCCCGCGCCGGCCCATCCAATCCCGATCCCCCAACCCCGGCCCCCTCGCCGGGGTTTTTCACGCGCCACTCCGCATCGTGTCCTCCGCCTTCCCCCTTCCCCCTTCCGCCTTCCGCCTACCGCCTACTGCCTTCCGCCTTCCGCCTACCGCCTACCGCCTACCGCCTACTGCCTTCCGCCTTCCGCCTTCCCCCTTCCCCCTTCCGCCTTCCGCCTACCGCCTTCCGCCTACCGCCTTCCGCCTT
>JBBSAF010000090.1:0-9578 GCA_038252525.1 Tepidisphaerales bacterium | reverse complement strand
GGGGCGGCTGAGTTGCAGCAATCGCCGGAGGGCGACTGGCCATTCACTCAGCCGGGGACGGCTGAGCTACAGCAATCGCCGGAGGGCGACTGGCCATTCACTCAGCCGGGGGCGGCTGAGTTGCAGCAATCGCCGGGGGCGATCGGCGACTTGTGAATGACCACAAGGGCTTCACGACGGCGTGGCCGTCAGATCGACCGCCAAGCGCGGGTGGCGAGCCAGGCGACGAGGAACTCGGCGAACAGGATCAGCACGATCGACGGGCCGACGGGGAGGATGCGCTGGATCTCGTGGGCCGCCAGCCCCCCCACCACCCCCACCAAGGCGACCGCCCCGGTCAAAGCGTAGGCCCGCGACATCCGCTGGGTCGCGAGCAGCGCCGTCGCCCCCGGCAACACCAACAGCGCGATCACCAGAATGCTGCCGAGCACCGGCGTGCCGATGAGAATCGTGAGCGTCATCAGCACGATCAGCAGGTAATGCACCGCCGCCCCGCGCACCCCCGAGACCTCGGCCATCATCGGATCGAAGCAGTACGAGACGATCTCCTTGTTGAGCAGCGCCACGCACGCGACCACCGCCACGCACACCCCCGCCGCGAGCAGCGTGAACGCGACCGTCGGCGGGGTCATGTGCCCGAAGAGCAGGGTGTCGAACCCCGTCGGATACCGGCGCATGCGACCGACGTAGATCTGCTGGGCGAGGAATCCCCACGCCACCGACGCCACCAGGAACACGCCGATCACCGTGTCGCTGGAGAGCCGACCGGCCCGCGTGAAATAGCCGATGCCCAGCGCCATGAGGATGCAGAAGATCGCCACGGCGGCGTAGACCGCGCCGGCGCCGTCGAACGCCGGGAACGCCAGCGCCAGCAGCCACGCCGTGCCGGCGCCGCCGAGTCCGCCGTGGCTGATTCCCTCGCCGATGAACGCCCAGCGGCGCAGCACGATGAACAGGCTCAGGGCGGCGCACGCCAGCCCGATCGCCATGACCGTCGCCAGCGCCAACCGCGCCGACGGATCGCCCAGCCAATCAGGCATCGCCGCCCCCCGTCGCCGCGGGGGCGTGGGAATGCACGTGCGAATGCGGGGGGGCGTCGATCCCCATCGCCTTCAGGTCGCAACTGAACATGCGGTAGACCAGATCGGCCGGCAGGTGCTCGGGCACGTCGTGATAGTGCAGGTGGACATTGAGGCAGGCGATGCGGTCGCTCATGGCCGTCACCGCCCGCAGGTCGTGGCTGACGAGCACGACGGTGAGTTTCATGTCGATCTTGAGCTTCTCGATGAACTCGATGAACCGCTTCTGACCCGAGGCGTCGATGCCGGTCGTCGGCTCATCGAGCAGCAGCACTTTCGGGCGCGGCGCCAACGCCCTCGCGATGAACACCCGCTGCAACTGCCCGCCGGACAATTCCCCGATCGGCGCCTCGGCCAGGTTCGCCATTTCCACCCGGTCGAGCAGCATCTCGACCCGATCCAGATCCTCGGCGGCGACCCGGCGCAGCGGCCCGGTCTTGCCGGCCAGCCCCAGCCGCACGACCTGTCGCACCGACAAGGGAAACCGCTGCGGCGCCGGCAGTTGCTGGGGCAGATACCCGATCACATCACCCCGGCGCAGGGCCTGCTGCGGGGCGAGTCCCTCGACGAGGATCGTCCCCCGCGTCGGTCGCAGCAATCCGAGGATCAACTTGATGAGCGTGGTCTTGCCGCCGCCGTTGGGGCCGATGATGCCGACGGTCGATCCGGCCGGCACCTGCAGGTCGATGCCGCGCACGACCGACTGCCTGCGATATGCGAAATCAACCTCCGAAATGTCCACCATGGCCTGGCTCATGTGGGAAACGAGCATAGCCGACGGGGGGAATATTGACCATTCCGGGAATGGAGCCAATGAGGAATGAACTGAATGAAACGAGGGCAAGGCGCCACGATGTCATACACAAATCCGTCGCCGTCGGCGGCAGTCCCCGCGTCGCGGGGCCGCCGCGGCCCCCTCCGGGGGACATCACCGGGCGCAAGTGGGTGTGGAAGTTGTGAAAACACCCGTTGAGCGCCGTCCTCAAGTACCGTCCTCATCGGCTTGAACTGGAAAACCGGGGGCGAGGCGCCCCCGCGACATGAAAACGACGGCGGTTGGCCGGTCACTTGTGTATAATAACGAGGACAATGCGCCCCCGCGCCAATTGAACGGCGTCCATGGGTTGGCAGCGCGGGCGGGACGACTTGACACTGAAATGGGCCCGTTCGATCAGGCCTTGGGATGCGGCGATTCCGGCCGAATCCGATGCACCCGCCCGCGCATCACAGCCCGATCATCGCCTTCTGGGCCGACTGGTAGATTTCCACGCAGCGCTTGGCCGAGTCCGTCCAACTGAGGCGCGCCACGTCGAAGCTGCCGTGTTCGCGCAAGGCGGCGGCCAGCGGCGGGTGCTTCAGCACCGCGATGATCTTGTTGGCCATCTCGGTGATGTCCCAGAAGTCCACCTTCAAGGCATGGGTCAGCACCTCCGAAACGCCCGACTGCTTGCTGATGAGCACCGGCACATCGTGGCTCATGGCCTCCAGGGGCGCGATCCCGAACGGCTCGGAAACCGACGGCATCACGTACAAATCCGCCATCTTGAACACCCGCTCGATGTCCGCTCCCCGCAGGAACCCGGTGAACAGCACCTTGTGCCCGATCCCCATCGACGCCGCCATCTCGATGGTCCGGCGGATCATGTCACCCGAGCCGGCCATCACGAACTTGACGTTGTCCATCACCTCCAGAACCTTCTTGGCCGCAGCCAGGAAGTATTCCGGGCCTTTCTGCATGGTGATGCGCCCCAGGAACAGGACGATCTTCTCGTCGGTCTTGATGGCGTATTTTTCGGGATCGAAATGCGCCGTCTGCCCGTTGGATTCGATGGCGTTGTAGACCACCTCGACCTTGGCCGGATCAATGCCGTAATGGTGGACGATCATCGCCTTGGTCAGGTGGCTGACGGCGATGATCTTGATGGCGCCGTGCATGCCGCGGCGCTCGATGTCGTAAATCCGTTGATCGACGTGGACGCCCGAGCGGTCGAACTCGGTGGAGTGCACATGCACCACCAGCGGCACGCCCTTCAGCCCGGCGACGGCCAGTCCGGCGGCGTAGGTCATCCAGTCGTGGGCGTGAACCACCTCGAAAGTCTCGTTGCGGGCGATCTCCGTCGCCAAGGCCGCGTATCGCTGAACCTCGGAGAACATGTCCCCGCCGTATTGGGCGCCGGGACCGGATTGGCCCACTGGCGAATCGCCGTCGGGCTTGGGCGCGTCGGGCGCGGGCGCCGGCGGCTTGGCCAGGTCCGACACCGGGCCGCCGGCGACGGCGGTGACCTGTCGGACGGTTTTGCGTTCGACAATCCGTTGCGGCGGCTGGGGCGCCGGGTCGACGGGGGCGCCGGGACGGGTATACGGGTCGGTCATCGGCGAGTCGATGGTGCGGAAGGTCACATGCTCGAACTCATCGAGGCGGAACTCGGTGCTCGGCGCCGCCAGCGGCGACTCGGGGCGCGGGCTGACCAGTCGCACATGCGTGGAAAACGGCGTGGAGACCGGGCGCGGCAGGACGAACAGCACATCGGTGCCGATGGCGCTCATGGCCTTGGTCAGCCCGTAGCAGGCCGTGCCCAGACCGCCGCTGATGAAAGGCGGAAACTCCCAACCAAGCATGAAAACGCGCATACCCCGCCGCTCTTTCTTCGCTGAAATCCCCGTCCGCCGCGTGATTCGATCCCGACCAACGACCGATCCGACACATATGGAGTCGTTTGGCCGAAAACAAGATAACAAAAATCCGTCGTCGCCGCGAGGGGCGCCGGATTGCGGGGGAAACACCACGACAAATTGCCCGGAAGCGTTCGCCCGCCACCGCCCAGTCGCCACCAAGGCGTGCAACGACAAAGTAGAACCACCGCCGACGAATTGTCAACGGACAAACCGCCAACTCATGGGAATACCGATGTCGCGCATCGGCGTTGACTTTGACGTGGAGGCGGCGAGGCAGGGGGCGCCCAATGCTGTCACCGTAAGGAACCCTATCTTCTGTCGCGGGGGCGCCTCGGCCTCGTCCGGGGGGCATCACCGGGCGAAAGCGGGTGTGGACGTTGTGAAAACCGCGCTTCGCGCGCTCAACTCGCTTGCATTCGATTCACCCATACGCCCAAAGGCGGGGGCCGAGGCGGCTCGTTGTTATACTGCTCGCGGCCTTCCATGAGACATTCGCAATGGCTCGGAACATGCGTCGCATCGCGTGTTTACCCAAGCGAATTGTCTCAATATGGCCAGCGAGCAGTATATACACATCTCAGCCATCGCCCCCCCGATTCATGTAGCTCAGCCGCCCCCGGCTGAGTGAATGGAGGCTGGCGTGTCAACGGGATGCACAGCCGAGGGCGGCTACGCTACATATCTCTTGTCAGGAGCGTACGTTAAAGCGGGAGAGGACTTATGTATAACAACAAGGCCGAGGTGGCCCCGCGACAATGGAGTCCACTTGTGTTCTCCCCCGTTTCCCTCATCCAATCGTTACGTTGACGGCATTGGCCGAGGTGCCCACCATAACAGTTGAGTCCGGTTACAGGAGCCGCGCCGATTGCCGCCGCGGATCACGCGGGCTACAGTCACCGACCATGCCGTCGCCGACCCCGACCATTTACGCCCCCGACCTGCCGGCGCCGAGGCTCGAGCCGATGTTGCGGATCGTCGCGGCCGGCGTGGCCGTGGCGTGCGCGGTGGCGCTGCGGCTGGCGATGGTGATTCAACCCAGCCCCGATGGCATGGGTTCCCACGAGCAGCTTCACCTGCCCGAGTGCCAATTCCTCACCCGCACCGGACTGCCGTGCCCGTCCTGCGGCATGACCACCAGTTTCGCGTGGTTCGTTCGCGGCCATCTCGCGGCCAGCGCCTACGTCCAACCGATGGGATTCGTGTTGGCCATCGGCGTGGTCGCCGGCGTCTGGATCGGCTTGTATATCGCCCTGACCGGGCGCTCGATGGCGCCGCTGACGGCGCGGCTGCCGATGAAAACCGCTGTCGCGGCGCTGTTGGCGCTGGCGGGATTGGCGTGGATGTGGAAAATCCATCTCCATGTCGCCGGCCTCGACGGCTGGCGATGAAGACCGCACCACGCGAAAGGCCCCGCTTATGTTTCCATCCGCCCGATCGTCGATCCCCCGGGCCGTCGCGCTGCTGTCGATGATCGTCTTGGCGTTGGCCGGCTGCGCCGCGGTCGGCGTGGTCGCCCATGCCCTGCCGCCGCCGAAGATCAAGCCGGCCTACATCGGCTTGGCCGGGCAGACCGCGGCGGTGATGGTCTGGGCCGACCAGGGGCTGCGGATGGACTACAACACCCTGCAAATCGACGTGGCCAGGGTGCTGCAGCGCAAGCTCACGTTCGACGAGAAGAAAAACGATTACGACGAGCTCAAGGGGCTGATGTGGCCGATCGACCCGCTCTCGATCGTGCGCTACCAGCGCGACTACCCCCAGGTGAACGCCGCCCCGATCACCTCGGTGGCGCCGAAGTTCAAGGTCGCGCGGGTGATCTATGTGCAGCTCGGTAGTCTCCAAACCCGCTCGGATCAGTCATTGGATTTGTTCAAGGGAACGATGGTCGGGTCGTTGCAGGTGATCGAAGTGACCGACGGTCAGGCCAAGGTCGTCTACCAGGACAACGACATCCGCGCGATCTTCCCGAAAAAAGGCCCGGATGTCGGGATCGCCAACGCCGACGACTATCGGATCTATCTCGGCACCGTCGACGCCTTCACCACCGAGGTCGCCAATCGGTTCCTCCCGCACGAACAAGAGGAGTGACCCGATGAGAAACCCGTTGGGCTGCGTCATTCAAACCGTCCTCCTGCTGGCGATCGCCCTGCTCGCCGGCTGCGTCGCCGTCGGCGTGGTCGCCCACAAGTTCTCCGGGCCACAGACTGTCAACGCCAAGTACGTCCTGCCCGAGGGTCCGACCTTGGTGCTGGTCGAAACCTACAAGAACCCCGCCGGCACGTTCGTGATGTCCGAGCTGGTCGCGCGGGCGATCATCGAAGACCTGAAGTCGGCCGACCCGCCGCCGTCGCTCACGCCCGTCGAAAAGCTGTACCGATTCCGCGACGCCCAACCGTCGAGATTGGCGGCCATGAAAATCGGCGATGTGGCGACGGCCGTCGACGCCCGACAGGTCATCTACGTCAACGTCGTCCGCACCACCGTCGAGCCGGTCGCCGGCGGGGAGTTCCTCCAGGGCGACCTGCTCGTGCAGGTGAAGGTCGTCGATCGCGAAGGGCGGATGCTCTGGCCGGAGAGCGGCGAGGGGTATCCGGTGGGAACCTCGACGCCCACCGTGCAGACATCGGCCGCGGTCAACGCGACGACGCTGGAGGATCAGATGGCCCGTACGGTGGGGACGAATGTGGGTCGGCTGTTCCATCCATGGAAACCGACGGAGTAGGCGCCAACCGCCGGACCGCGTGCGATGCGATGTGGTCATGCACCGTGGCCAAAAACCCCAGGAACGGAAACCGGCTCTTGGGAAACGGACTGGGCCCCAACCGCTCCAGCGCCGACGCCCCCCCCGCTTCCGGCAACGCCGGAAGCTCGAAATCCGAATCCTCATCCTGTGCGTCGTTTTGCATGGGCCCGTGGTCCGTGGTCCGTGTTCCTTACGTACAACTTACAACCTACAACTTACAACCGCCTTCCCCCCCCTCCCCCCGTATTCTCCGCCTACCGCCTACCGATTCTCAGTCCCCCACCGCCTCCCGGCCCAGCGTCAAATACTGCCGCAGCTCCTCGGTGGACAGATTCGTCAGCCATTCATCGCCGGCCGAGACAATGCGGTCGGCCAGCGCCAGCTTGTCGGTCAGCAGCTTGTCGATCCGTTCCTCCACGGTGCCGGCGCAGATGAACTTGTGGACCTGCACCGTGCGGGTCTGGCCGATGCGATAGGCCCGGTCGGTCGCCTGGGCCTCGACCGCGGGGTTCCACCAGCGGTCGAAGTGGAACACGTGGTTGGCCGCCGTCAGGTTCAGTCCCAATCCGCCGGCGCGCAGGCTGAGCAGGAAAATCCGCACCGGCGAGCCCGGCGCCTGGAAGCGCTCGATCATCACATCGCGCTGCTTGGCCGGCGTGCCACCATGCAGGAACTGCACGCCGACGCCCAACCGCTTGGCGAGAATGCGCTCCAGCAGATGCCCCATGCGCCGGTACTGGGTGAAGATCAGCGCTGCATCCCCCTCCTCCAGCGCCTCCTCCAGCATCTCCAGCAACCGATCGACCTTGCCCGAACGCCCGACGAGATCCTCGACCGGCGGGGGATCCGATGTATCCAGATCCTCCAGCAGCGCCGGATGGTCGCACACCTGCTTCAGCCGCGTCAGCGCCGCCAGGATCAGCCCCCGGCGCCGGATGCCCGCCGCGGCGTCGATCCGCCCCAGCATCTCCCCGGTGATCCGCTCGTATGCCACCGCCTGCTCCGCCGTCAGGTTGCAATAGACCTTCATCTCCATCTTGTCCGGCAAATCCCCCGCCACCTGCGGATCGGTCTTGGTGCGCCGCAACACGAAGGGTCGAATAAGATTCCGCAGTTGTGCCACCCGCTGTTGGTCGCCGAGCTTCTCGACCGGAATGGCGAAACGCTCGCGGAACTCCCCGGCCGTCCCCAGCAAGCCGGGGTTGAGCATCTCCATGATCGACCACAACTCCGACAGGTGGTTCTCGATCGGCGTGCCCGTCAACGCGATCCGACGCGCCGCCGGCAGCGACCGGATGGCGATGGTCGCCGCCGCCGCCGGGTTCTTGATCTTCTGGGCCTCGTCCAGGCACACCCGGTGCCACCGCACCCGCCCCAGCGTCTCGGCGTCGCGGTGGGCCAGGGCGTAACTGGTGATGAGCAGGTCGTGTTGCCCGGCCGACTCGATGAAGGCGTCGTCGGTCAACCGATCGGGACCGTGATGCACCCCCACCCGCAGCGACGGCGCGAACCGACGCACCTCGCGCAGCCAGTTGCCCACCACGCTCGTCGGCGCGAACAGCAGCGTCGGCCCGACGGTTTCGCCGGACGCCTCCTCGCGCTCATGCAACAACAGCGCGATCAACATGATCGTCTTGCCCAGCCCCATGTCGTCGGCCAGGCATCCGCCGATCCCCAGCCGATCCAGGAATCGCATCCAATGCAACCCCCGCAACTGATACGGCCTCAGCGTGCCTCCGAACCCCGCCGGCTGAGGGAAATCATCCAGTTGCATCGCCGCCGCGTGATCCAGGAACCGCTCGACCCAGCCCGTCCCCGTGACCCCCAGAATCGGCAACCCCGCATCCACCGGCGCCGCGCCGAACGCCGTCCGCAGCGCCTCGCCCAGCGTCATCTCGCCGGGTTGTTGACGTTCCAAAAACGCCAGCGCCGACTTCGCCGCATCAAGATCCAAATGCACCCACCGACCCCCGTGCCGCACCAGCGGAACCGCCGCCTCGGCCAGCGCCCGGAACGCCTCGACATCCAGGCGCAGATCCCCCATCGCCACCTGCCAGTCGAAATCCATCAGCGAATGCAGCCCGAACCGACCGGTCCCGATGTCGAACCCCCCGCCCCCGCGAACCCCCGCCGCACCCTCGCCCTCGCCCCCCGGCTCGTCGGCGCCCCCGCGCGGCCTCACCGACAACAGCAGCCCCAACCCCGCGTCCGACCGTGTCGCCCAGTCCGGCAGGAACACCCGCACATCGTTGGCCAACAGCGCCGCCGCCCACTGCCGGATGAACAGATGCGCCTCGACCGTCTCGATTTCCAGCTCCGCCGGCGCCGGGTGGTCGGCCAATCGCTCCAGCGGCGGACAGAACACCGCCGCCTGCGACAGCGCCGTCACCAACTGCCCGCGCCGATGCAAAATGTTGCGCCCCAACAAGCCCGCGTCCGGCCCGGCGAACAAATCGCCCGCCTCGATCATCTCGCTCTCGTCGTCGCCATTCTGCAAACTCAGCGACAGCGACCACGGCGAGACCACCTTCTCATCGACCACGTCCGGCTCGTGCAGCGTCAGGCACAGCCGCCACGCCCCGCCATGGCGCGACTCATCGAGCTTGCCGACCCACGCCCCCACCTGCTCGCCCAATAGCCGATTGTCATCGACCGACCCCGGCACCACCGGCGATTTGCCCAACAGCGCCGCCAGCCACCGAACCTCCGCCGGCGCCGGCCCGGACGCCGCCTTCTCCCCCGGCTGCCGGAAAAACGGATCGTCCGCCACCTCGCGCCGACAGATCGCGTCCACCGTCATCATCAAGAACGACTCGACGACCTCCGCCGGCTCCGGTTGCGCTCCCCCTTCCGTCTCGATCACCCCCACGCACGCCCGCTGCATCGCCGCCGCATACACCTCGAGTTGCGCCAACTGCTCCGACGACCCCACCAACAGCCGCCATCCCGCCAACTGCCGACCGTCGGCCGTCGTGTGCAATGTCGGGTGAAACTGCCCCGCCGCCAGGCTTTTCAGCACGAACCGCGCCAACCCCGCGAAATATCGGATCGACCGGTCGCACGCGAACGGCGCCGCCGCT
>JBBSAF010000089.1:0-9687 GCA_038252525.1 Tepidisphaerales bacterium | reverse complement strand
GCGCCCGGCATTGATCGCGCCCCACCCTACGGACGGGCTTGCAGAAGGACGCGGTCGTCGAGCGAGAGGTAGCCGTCGAGGGTCTTGGCGGGCACGCCTTCGGCTTGGTAGGCGATCGTGAAATGGGCGGGGTCGGAGGGGTCGGGTCGGCCGGCGAAAACGCGGAGCTTGGCGTCGGCGGGAAACTCGGCGGCGCCGAGGATCATCTCGTCGCGCACGATGCGGGGCGGGCCGAAGGTGGATGGGGCGACGACGCGGACGCGGCAGTCGAGCACGCGGACAAGCCCGGCGGGGCGCGGGTCGAGGGTCTCGACGACCACCAGCAGGCGCTTGCCGGACGGGTCGAGGCGCTGGCCGACGAAGGCGGCGCCGGCGGGGGTGATGGCGCCGGCGTTCATAGCGCCGGCCAAGTCGGACCATTCGCCGGGGACGGCGCGGTGGGGATGGGCGCCGATCAAGCCGGCGTCGGCGTAGCTGATCTGGCCGGGGAGCGCGACGTGGCGCAGGCAGGCGCGTTGCAAGGCGATCAGGCGGGCGCGCTCGATTGCGATGGGTCCCCACCACCAGGCGCTGGCGAGGATGGCGGCGATCAGGCCGACGGCGATCCAGCGCAGCGGTCGGGGGCGCGGGGATTCGGGGGCGGCGTATTTGAGGGCGGAAATCGAGAGGGTGGTCATCGGCCCATCCTTGAGCGCTGGAAACCGTCCGGTCGTCAGCCGGGGCGAATCCTTCGCCATCGGCGGGGAATATCCTACCGCGCGGGGGTCATGATGCGAAGGGATCGCACACGGGACGATCGCCCGTCTCCGGCCGGAATGAGGAACCGGATGCCGACGCGCCGGTGTCGGTCGGGGTCGAGTCCAAGCGGGCCGCGCCAGAGGATGCGCCCATCGAGGGCGACGAGGGCGGCGGTTTCGTTGAGTCGCAGCGTGATCGCGGCGCTCGGGGAGGGGAGGGCGGATTGATGTTGGACGTGGCCGTCGGGATCGACGACGCGGAGGACGCCATCCTGGATGGTCACGGCGAACTCGCGGTCGGTCATGGCGCGGTCGGCGGTGAAAGTTTCGCCGGTCGTGACGAACAGGGCCATGGCGGCGCCGGGGGAGGGTTCGACGGCGCAGGCCATGTCGATCGCGAGGGGAAGGTCCGCGGGGAAGGCGGACGGGGCCACGATCGCCCCGCCGGCGATGGGGTCGGCGCCGGCGACGGGAGCGGGGCGGAGTCCGGCGTCGGCCGACAGGGCCAGCCCCCCCACCGCGCGCCAACCGTCGGGGATGGCGGTGGAGAAGTCGGCGTCGAGGGCGGTTTGGACGAAGACGGTGTTGTTCAACTCGTCTGGACCGGGGCGGGGCGCGGCGGCGCGGGGAATGACGGACCAGACCACGGCGACCACGGCGATGAGGATGGCGGCGGCGGCGATCAGGGCGATGGTGCGGGCGGTGTCGCCGGCGGGCGGATCGTCGTCGCGGTCGAGGTTGTCGAGGATCCGTTTGGAGAAGCCCGGACCCGGGCGGACGGCGCGATAGTCGCGGCCTTGTTCGAGGCGGTGACGGGCGTCGAGGAGAATGCGATATTCCTCGCCATCGGCGCCGGCTTGGCGGAGGATTTCGACGGCCGATCGCCACTCGGGGCTGACCGGCCCGGCGCGGAGGGCTTCGGCGAGGAGATCGAGGAATCCGTCGGACGCGATGGGGTTCATGGGGCCTCCGCGTCGTCGCCGGCGAGGCGGCGGGCGAGCTTTTTGAGTCCGTGGAACATGCGCGATCGGAGGGTGACGGCCTTGGCGCCGGTGATCTGTTCCATCTGGGCGTAGGTGAGATCCTGGAAGACGCCCAGGACGATGACCTCCTTCTGGTCGGTGGGCAGATCGTCGAGGGCGACGAGCATGCGCTCGATCTGTTCGGCGGTCTCGAGGTCGTCGACGGCGCGGGAGGCGACGAGTTTGGGATCGGCGTTGACCTGCACGTCCTCGAGATGCAGCTCGGTGAGGTTGCGGACGGGGTTGCGCTTGCGGCGGCGGACCTGGTTGATGGCGAGGTTGCGGGTGATGGTGAACAGCCACGTGCTTAGCTTCTGCGGATAGCGATAGCTGGCGGCGAAGCGATAGGCGCGGAGGAAGACATCCTGGCCGATGGATTCGACATCCTCGACCGAACCGAGCATCCGATGGAGATACGAGAGGATGGGGGCGCTGTATCGCTCGTAGATGATGGAAAAGGCCTGCTTGTCGCCGGACTGGGCGCGGCGCATGAGATCCTCGTCGGTGGCACGCCCCAGTGGCGCCGGGGCGAGGTCGGCGTCGTCGGGGACGGCGGCGCGGGATGGATGGGAGGATGGGACCATGGGGCGAGTGGATTAGTTTACGGAGAAGCGCGGTGGTTGGAAGGGCAATGGCGCCATCGCTCACAAGCGAGTGCCATACGCCATTGTTGCCCTGAACCAATCGCCCGCCGCTCCCCCGTCGCGGGGCGCCCCGCCCCTCGTTGTGATGCACATCTTTCGAGTCCCCCATCGGGCGCCGCACCCGTTTCCCATGTCGCGCGGGCGCCCCGCCCGCGTCCGACGGCGCGATCGGCACGGATGGGGTTTGGAAGATGTGAAAACCCCCGTGGAGCGCCGTCGTCACGGGCTTCGATTGGAAAAGCGGGGGCGAGGCGCCTCCGCGACGGGGGAACCGCCGCAGGCAAGGGGGTACCAATGTACAACAACGAGCACCCCGCCCCCGCGCGGCGCCGGGTCATCACCCTTCGTCGGGCGGGGGTGGACCGCGGGCATCGAGGGATTCGGCGACCAGCGCGGTGAGGCGATTGATCTTTTGGTGGAGCTGCATGACCTCGCTGTGGGCCTTGAGGTTGACTTGGTAGTCGAGGTCGCCGCGGATGCGGTCGCGGTCGGCCTGGCGCTTCTGGCTGGTGAGGACGAACATCGTCAGCATGATCGACTCGAGGGCGATGATGATGCCGAGCCAGAAAAACGTCGGGGGATCGTCGACGAAGGTGATGTTGCGGCCGCTTTTGATGGCGAAAAAGGTTTGGAGGATGATCCAGCAGATGAAAAACAGGAGGTTGCCGAACAGGAAGAGTTCGCTGGCGCCGAAGCCTGCGACCTTTTCGAGGAAGCGTTGCATGCGGGTGGTGCGTTCCTCGACGGCCTCGTTGACGTTGCGGATGCCGCGGAGCTTCTCGACGGTCTCGCGCTGCCGCTGGCCGAGGATGGTGAGGATGTGGATGGCGGCCGAGGGGTGTTTTTCGAGGAAGGCGTAAAACTGTGCGCGGTCGAGGGATCGGAGGGTGGTGTCGCCGTGGGCGCGGGCGGTGGCGGTGCGCGGGCCGCCGTCGAGCAGCGCCAGTTCGCCGAAAAACGCGCCGGCGGGGAGGAGGGCGAGACTGACTTCCTTGCCGGCGTCGTCGGGGACGACGATGGCGACCTGTCCGTCGGCGATGATGTGAAAGTCGTCGCCGGGTTCGTCGATCCAGAAGATCGGCTGCTGGTCAACGAACTGGCGGGTCTGCATGAGTGCCGCCAGCTCCAGGCGGTGCTCGGGGGCGAGCTTGGCGAACAGGGGGACTTTTTCCAATGGGTCGTCGGTCATGTCGATCTCCGCACGGGGTTCACGGGAACATGATACCGGGTGCGCGGGCGGATTCGATGCAATGGTGTATGATGGGGTTTCCGGGCGGACGCGCGATCGCGTCGCGGGTCGGCGGGAGACCGCCGGCCGGCGATGAGGAAAGTCCGAACCGCACAGGGCATGGCGCCTGGCAACACCAGGGCGGAGCGATCCGACGGAGAGCGCCACAGAAAACACACCGCCCAAGACGGCGCCGAAAGACGCCGGACGGCAAGGGTGAAATGGTGCGGTAAGAGCGCACCGCGTCCCCGGCGACGGGGATGGCAGGGCAAGCCCCGCCGGCGGCAAGACCAAACAGCGGAGAAGGGCCATCGGCCCGCGTTCCGGCCCGGGACGTCATCATCCGCGGGTGGGTCGCTTGAGACGCCGGGCGACCGGCGTCCTCAGAGAAATGATCGCGGGCCGGGAAACCGGTCACGAAATTCGGCTTACAGTCCGCCCGGAATGAACCGGCGGCGGGATCCACGGGTTCCGCCGCTTTTTCATTTTCGTCCGCCGCGGAGCGTCCGTGGGCGGGTGATCCCTTCCCCGTCCGCCGGGCGACCGCGCCCCGATGGGACGATGGGCCGAATCATCGCGGGCCTGCGGTGGCTTTGGGAGGGCGATGCGCCTATGATGGAAGGGTCGATACCCGATGCACCTCCCGTGGGGCGCCGCGTTCGATGGGGATGGTCGGGCCGACGGGTCGCCATCGCCGACGATCGACCGGCGACATCCGTCCCGTTGTGGCGGTCGGACTTTTCCAGACCCGCCGGCGGCCTGAGCCGACGATCCATCCTTTTCACGAGGTTCGCGACGGAAAGCGGGCCTTCGGGAGATTTCCATGTCCACCATGCCCGCCGATTGCGAAATTCCCTCCACCGAAGAACCGTTCTTCGAGGTCGCCACGCCGATGACCAAGTTCGTGAGCCTGCTGGGGGTGACGCTGCCCTTGGCGGGGTTCGTGGCCTTGGTGGCGATGCTCTGGGGGCGCGGGTTCGATTGGCTTCATGGGGGACTGCTGGCGGGAATGTACCTCCTATCGGCGGTGGGCGTCACGGTGGGGTACCACCGCTATTTCTGCCACCGCTCGTTCCAGACCTTCCGGCCGATCCAGGCGGCCTTGGCGATCATGGGGTCGATGGCGCTCGAGGGACCGGTGCTGAAATGGGTCGCGGTGCACCGCTGTCACCATCAGCACAGCGACGGCGACAACGATCCGCATTCGCCGCACCAGCACGGCGGCGGCATCGGCGGCGTCCTGCGCGGATTCTGGCACGCGCACGTCGGATGGATTTTTCGCGGCGATCCGGTGGATGTCTATCGCTATGTGCCCGACCTGGCGTCCGACCGGATGCTGCGAATCCTCAGCAAACTGTGGATGCTGTGGGCGGTCATCGGGGTGCTCATCCCCGCGGCCATCGGCGGGCTGCTCACGCTCTCGTGGACCGGGGCGCTGCTCGGGTTCGTCTGGGGCGGGCTGGCCCGGATCTTCCTGGTGCACCATGTGACTTGGAGCATCAACTCCGTCTGCCACCTCTGGGGTTGGCGCCCGTTCCGCAGCCACGACATGAGCCGAAACAATCTCATCTTCGGCATTGTCGGACTCGGCGAGGGATGGCACAACAATCACCATGCGTTCCCGACATCGGCCCGCCACGGGCTGCGATGGTGGGAGCTGGACGCCAGTTACGCCCTCATCACCGCCATGCGCTGGACCGGCTTGGCGTGGAAAGTGCGCGTCGCCACGGTAGACTCATGGAAAGCAAAGCAGGTCGGCTGATGCCAATCGACGCGACACACGAGGATTCCACCATGACAAACAGCAGCGGCGGCGATGTGAAAACCGCGAAGGCCCCCATGCCGGTCGCATCGGGACCGGTGACTTTCGACGTGATGCTGGCCAAGCTCAGCGCCCGTGACCGCGGAAATCTCGAGAAGCATCTCGCGGCATGCGAGGCGCAAGGAAACGGGCGACACGCGGAAGTGTGGAAGCGCCTGTCGCTGTCGCTGATGAACCTGGCCGGACATTCGATGAAACTGTGTGGGCGCAGCGGCGCCCAGTTCTATCAGGCCGACGGGAAATACCGGATGCAGGTGTACGCGCTGGAGGATGTCGGCGAGGGCAAGGTGTGCGTCTACTGCACCGATGTGTTGGAGCGGGCATTGACGGCGAAGCTGGTGACGGCGGTGGGCGCCGGCGCTGAAAGCGACCATTTCCGAGCCGGGAAATCCACGTCGCTGCTGACCATCACGCGGTTGAGCGGGGCCACGACCGATCCGGCGCCGCTCTACAAGGACATGCTGGGGTGGAACCGCCGGGCGCTGTGCATGGAGCTGCCCGACGAGGCCGATGACAAGCAGGTGTCGGCCATCGAAGCGGTGTGCGCGCTGTCGCTCACGCGGTGACGGCTCGAATCCGGGGATGGCATGGGAATAAATCCCCGACTGGCACGGACTTCCACGGAAAAAAGCGGCGCATGATACCTGCCTCGCGGCTGACGGCGGGACTCTCCATGCCGTCACCGGGTGTGGCCCGGTCCTTTGCCGCAGGGCGGCGCACGGAAGGCCGGGGTCCGCTTGGCGCTTCCCCATGGCGGCGCGGGGCGCGATGGGACATTGCGACGATGCGACGTTGCGACGATGCGACAGCCGGGGGCCGACGGATTTTCAAAATGGCGCGCGGGCGGTTAGGTTGGGGAATCTGTCGGGAGCCAAACGGTGGAGTACGTCCTATTCGCGGTATACATCCTGGTCGGGCCGGTGGTGTGGGCGCTTTTCCTGGTCGGCATGACCATGGGGCGCAAACGCATGAGCCTGCTCGAGCGGCCCCATCCGCGCTTGCCCGAGCCCATCGAGCGGGCGACCATTCTCATTCCGGCCAAGGATGAGGGGCAGCGGATCCGCGAGTGCGTCGAGGCCGCCTGCAACCAGACCCATCCGAACTACCAGGTCATCGCCATCGACGACCGCAGCACCGACGAAACCGGCGCGATCCTCGATGAGTTGGCGGCCCGATACCCGCATCTGCGGGTTCGTCACATCCAAAATGACGAGCTGGCGCCGGGTTGGACCGGCAAATGCAACGCCCTGTATCGGACGGTCAATGAGGCCGACGGTCAGTGGCTGTTGTTCGTCGATTCCGATGTGGTCATCAGCCCCGATGCCCTGGCCGCCAGCGTGGCGCGGACCAGTCGGCGGGGCTACGACGTGATGAGTCTGTGGCCGAAGCTCGAGAGCCACACGTTCTTCGAGGGGTTGCTTGTCCCGCTGTGCGCCACCGGCGTGTCGATGATGTACCTGGTGAGCCTGACCAACAAGGATTACCTGCGGAACGTGGCCTTCGCCAACGGGCAGTTCCTGCTGATCCGCCGGAGCGTTTACGACGAGATGGGCGGGCACGCGGCGGTGAAGGATCGATTCTGCGAGGACGTGGAGATCGCGCGGCTGCTCAAAAAGCGCGGCAAGCGGATTCGCATCGCATGGGGCACCGATTTCGCGGCGGTGCGGATGTACAGCAGCGTGTCGGGCATATTCAAGGGCTGGGGCCGCAACTTTTATGCCGGGAGCCTGGGCAAGCCGTGGCGAATCCTCGCGGGGTTGGCCTTCATCCTGCTCTGCGGATTCGGGGCGTACGCCGCGACGGGTTGGGCGATTTTCCGGCTCATGAACCCCGACGGCGTGTTCGGCGGCGGTTGGGGCTGGTCGGCGGCGGCGGCGATCCACGTGGCGCTGATGCACGCGGCGCTGGTGAAGGTGTACGCTTGGAGCGGCAATCCCCGCTTCAACGCGCTGCTGTTTCCGCTGGGGGGTGTTATGCTCATGGGGGTGTTTCTCAGATCGCTGCGGATGTGCATGACCAACAAAGTCGAGTGGCGCGGAACGCATTACACGCATCGCATGGCGGCGCACACGGACGCAACCAAGGAGTCTTGAACATGACGGAGCTGGAAAAGTTGCAGCAGCGATTCGGCATCCGCGGGCTGGCGAGGATCGAGGCCGGGCCGGGCGGGCTGCCGCGGGTGAATGTCACATCGCCCCAAGCCGAGGGATCGATTTACCTGCACGGCGCCCTTGTCGCGCAGTACAAGCCGGTCGGACAGACCCAGGTGCTTTTCACCAGCGAAAAGAGCCATTTCTCGCCCAACAAACCGATCCGCGGCGGGGCGCCGATCTGCTTCCCGTGGTTCGGAGGCAAGTCCGGGGATGATGCCGCGCCCAGCCACGGTTTCGCCCGGCTGCTGGAATGGCAGCTCGAGTCGATCACCGCCGTGGCCGACGGGGTGGCGACGGTGCTGACGCTCAATTCGTCGGGATTGACCAAACAGTGGTGGCCGCACGACTTCGAGATGCGATACACCGTGGTGATCGGGCGCAGCCTGCGGATGCAGTTGCAGGTGAAGAACATCGGTCAAACGCCGATCGTCTTCGAGGAGGCGCTGCACACCTACTTCCGCGTGACCGACGTTCGCCAAGTGTCGGTCGAGGGGCTGGAGGGGGCGACCTACATCGACAAGGCCGACCAATGGCACGCCAAGATCGAGCAGGAAAGCCGCGTGCGATTCACCGGCGAGACCGACCGCATCTATCTCAACACCCAGAATCGCAACGTGCTGCGCGACCCGTTGGCCCGGCGGCACATCCTGATCCACAAGGAACACACCAACGACACCGTGGTCTGGAACCCGTGGATCGAACGGGCCAAGGCCATCGCGGACTTCGGGGACGACGAGTGGTCGCAGATGATCTGCATCGAGAGCGCCAACGTGGGGGATTACGCCATCGAATTGGCGCCCGGACAATCGCACACGCTTTCCACGGTGATCCACGCCGTGGCCGAGGATTGACATGAACGACTCACCGGTCGCCATCGTGACCGGCGCCGGGCGCGGCATCGGCCGGGCCGTCGCCGAGGCGCTGTCGCAAAAGGGGTATCGCCTGGCATTGGTGGCGCGCACCGAATCACAATTGCAGGAGACCCGCGCCGCCGTCGGGCCGGCGCTGGTGCTGGCGGCGGATGTGACGCGTCCGGTGGATGTCGAGCAGATCATCCGACTGACCACCGAGCAGTTCGGCCGCATCGACGCGGTCGTCAACGCCGCCGGTTTCGCCGCCGTCGGACCGGTGGCCGAGCAGAATCTCGACGACTGGCAATTGACGCTGGAAACGAATCTATCGTCGGGCTTTTACCTCGCGAAGGCGGTGTGGGGGCATTTCGTGTCGCGCGGGCGCGGGGTGTTGGTGAACATCTCCTCGCCGGCGGCGCATGATCCATTGCCGGGGCTGGGAACCTATGGGGCGGCCAAGGCCGGGGTCGAGGCGCTGGGATTGGCCCTGGCGCGCGAGGGGGCCGCCCACGGCATCCGCGTGCACACCATCTCCCCCAGCGCCACCGAGACGGCCATGCTGCGGCAGGTGGTGTCGGTCGATCAACTGCCCACGGCGTTGACCATGACCCCCGCGGACGTCGCGGCGGTGGTCGCGGCCTGCGTCACCGGGGAACTCCAATACACCTCCGGGCGCGTGATTTCGCTGCAAAAAACCCCATGACCCCACGCCACCGGGCCAATCGCACCCTGGCGCTGGCCACGATCCTGCACGCCTTCACCCACGCCTACGGGGCGATGCTCGTCCCGCTGTACCTCTTGATGGTGGCCGACCTCGGCCTCGCCGGGGTGAAATCGGCGTCGTTCATCGTCACCGTGTACGGGCTGGTCTACTGCCTGGGATCCTACGGCGCGGGAATCCTGGCCGACCGGCACGACCGCAAGTGGCTGCTGGGCATCGGACTGATCGGCAACGCGATCGCCATCGGGCTGATGGGACTGACCCATTCCTACGCCCTCCTGATCGCGCTGGCGGCGATGGCGGGGATCTTCGGCACGCTGTTCCATCCGGCGGCCAACGCCTTGGCGCCGGCGCATTATCCGAACAGTCCCGGCATGGCCATCGGGCTGCTCGGCATCGGCAGCGGAATCGGGTTTTTCGCCGGTCCGCAGATCGCCGGCTGGCGGGCCTCCTCGGCGCTGTGGCACTGGGGCGCGATGTCCGATTGGCAGCGCCCGTGTGTCGAGCTG
>JBBSAF010000088.1:0-9759 GCA_038252525.1 Tepidisphaerales bacterium | reverse complement strand
TTGGACGATCAGGTCGTGCCACTGGCAGCGATTCAGGTCCGGGTCGATGCCGTAGATCGCCGCCGGGCGCCAGGCGCTGGTGTTCATGCCGAACTCGGCGTGGTAGGCCATCAGATGCGGCTCGATCGACGCCTTGTAAGCGCCGTAAATCGACCCCGGCCAGGTGGGGTGGGTTTCGGTGATGGCGGGGTTGGGTTCGTTGATGATCTTGTGATGCACCGCCACCGAGCTGACGAAGATGAACTGCCCCGCCCCGGCCAATCGCGCAGCCTCCAAGAGTCGCAGCGAACCCATGACGTTGCGCTCGAAGTTCGTCGTGGCCGAGCGCCGCAGGGCCTCCCAGTCGGCGGCGTTGTGGATGACGGCATCGACCCCGGCGACCAAACCCGCCGCGGCTTGGGGATCGAAAAAATCCCCCACCCGCCACTCCGTCACCCATGGCTCGATATGATCCCGCCGGCTGGTCGATCGCACCAGCGCCCGCACGGTGTGCCCGGCCTTGTTCAAAGCCTCGGCCGCGCGGCTCCCGACGAATCCGCTGGCCCCGGTGAGTGCGACTAGCATGGGTGAACTCCTTTGCGAATGAGGACAGATGAGGGGTAGGCGGAAGGAAAGTAGGCGGACAGCGCGGGGGGGAGAATAGCTCGCTGTCTGCTCTGCCCGCTCGCCTTCCACCGACCGGATGCCCCACTCTGCAAATGGGGAGGAAAGTAGGCGGAATGAGGGTAGTCGGACAGCGGGGGGGGGAGAATCCTTCTCCGTCTGCTCCGCCTACTCTCCTTCCCCTTCCGCCTCCTCAATATGCCCTCACCAACCTCCCCCTCGGGTAGAATGACAAAACGATGTCCTCGGCGCGCTGGCCGTGTTCGGCGCGGACCTGGGCGCACCATTGGCACAATCCCACGCCGTGGCCGTGGCCGTGGCCGTCGATGAATCGCACGGCGTCGGCGTCGTTGACCGGGCGGAAAAACGACGAATAGACCGTCGATCCCACCGCCGCCTCGGTGTTGATGGCCATGCGCATCTCCTCGCCGGACAGATTGTATTGCGCCCCGCGCGAATCGGTCACGACGAATCTGACCGGGCGTCCGAAACGGTTGATCGAGGCGATGTCGATGCTCCGCAGGTCCGCAAGGGATTGCTCGGGACGGTTGCGCTTGGCGCCCCACGAGCGGATCCGCCGGGTCAGTTCGTCCTTGCGAACCAGGATCGGTCCCCAGGTGAAAGTCGGCGACGCCGCGCAGATCGCCCCGCGGTTCTGATCCGACAGCGGCTCGCTCCACGGATCCCCGAAGGCGTCGGACGCCGATTGCGAAATCCCCCCGCAACAGGCCGAGAAATACGCCTTGAAGATCCGCTCCTGCCCGCGCGGACCATAGGCCACCACGATGCCGCGGGTGGCATCCACGGCCTCGACGGATTTGCCCGACTCGGCGCCGATCCCGCCATACACCTGCGAGCGCTGGTCGGGGTACAGATCCCAGTACCGCCCGTCCGGCGCGGTCTTCATCTCATATAGGGCATAGGTGCGGGCGACGATCGCCTGGGCCTCGTACGCCTGAAGATCCCACAACCGCAGCATCTCCTTGGCCACCACGCCCTTGAGGTAATCCTCGATGTCCACGTCGTTGACCACATCGAACCGGTCGGCCGTCACCGGGACCAGGCGATAGCTGCCGTGATAAGGCTGGCCGTTGATCGTCACCGAGCCGTCGGTGGCGGGCATGAGCGTCAACACCCCGCTGCCGAGGGTCGCGGCGCCGACGCGCCAACCGCCGCCCGACAGGGTGACGGTGACGGCGCGCTCGCTGAAGTTGAGCGTCTTGGGGGTCGGGTCGGTGGAGGTGTGGGCCGTCGGCGGGCGGGTGGCGGCGACGCTCACCTGGTCCTGCGATTGCAGCAGCCGCACGCGCAAGATCGGAACGCCGTCGTGCGACCGTCCGGCCTGTTCCCGACTGCACGCCGCCGGCAGCAGGAACAGCCCCAGCGCCATCCAGATCCATCCACGTGCGATTGCCATGCCGTGTCCCATTCGATGCGTCCCGCGTTCGCCCCGCTCCGATGGATCGTCCGTGTAACGCGCCGCCGGGCCGGATGCAACGCCCGCCACCGCGCAAAGCGAGGGCGGGCCGAACCGACCCGCCCGATCGCGATGAATTGTCACTTCGATGAAACGTCAATCCCCGAGTTTGCGGAGGTTGACGCCGAGGATCCCCAGTTGCTGGACGATCTCCGTGAGGCTGGTGGCGCCAAAGTTCTTGCAGCCCAAAAGCTCATCCTCGGTCTTGCTGGCCAATTCCGCGACGGTGTTGATGTTCAGTCGTTGAAGCGCCTTGCGGCTGCGGACCGACAGTTCCAACTCCGCGACGTTCTTGGCGAGTATCTCCGCGGGGATGGCGCCCTCGGCCGGCGTGGCCGCATCCTCCGGCGCCGGACGCGGAAGCCCCGGCTTGCCCTCCTCGGCGGCCTGCCCCAGCCGCAGTCCCTTGCTGGCCAACAAGGCCTTGATCTCGTGCAGGCTCGTCTCCCCGAAGTTCTTGTACGCCAACAGCTCAGGCTCGGTGATCCGCAGCAGCTCGCCGAGCGTGCGGATGTTCATTTTCTTAAGGCAGTTGCGACTGCGAACCGACAGCTCGTAATCGCTCAGCGGCGTATCCATGATGGCGTTCCGCCGGTCCCCGCGATGGTCGGAGTCCTCGTCGAAATACATCGATCGGGCCGACTCGACATCCTTCATGAACAGCCGGGCCCGCGGATGGTTGGGGTCGGTCCGCAGCACCGCGTCGAGGCACTGGTGCGCCTCCTCGTAGTGGTTGTTGTCCTCGTACAGGATCGCGAGGTTCATCAGGGCGTTGAGGTGCACCGGGTGGGTGGTGCAAATCCGCTCATACAGCTCGATCGCCTTGGCGTCGTCGGCCTGGCGGTCATACAGCAGCGCCAGACGGAAGCAGGCCTGTTCATGGTCGGGATTTTCATTGAGGGCGCGTTCGTGGAAATCAACGGCCTTCTCGTGGGCGCCCTGCCCCTCGGCCTCCAAGGCCCGTTTGTAGTATTCCTCGGCCGCCCGTTCATTGATGCTCAAGACGTTCGATTCGCTCATGTGTGTCGTCAACCCGTGTTCAGTCCAAGAGTTAGGCAGGAGCACCGCGCGGCGCCGCCCGCCCGGTGGGCAATCCCCCATTGATACCTCCGCCCGAGGGTGCTGTCAAACCGACCTAGTGCAGGGTGTCGCAACGCCATGAAAATGTCACCTGTTCCGGTTGGCGATGATGGTCGCCATGGAGCATTCGCGATGAGTCGCAAGGAACGGGAACGGTTGGTGGTGTTCGGACGGATCAAGGCCGGGGAACTGACCCGCAAGCAGGCGGCGGGGGTCCTGGGTCTGTCGCTTCGGCAGGTGCATCGGGCCTACGGACGTTATGGGCGGAAAGGGGATTGTGGTCTGGCGCATCGCTCGCGCGGGCGGCCCTCGCCGGGGCGGCTGGATGCGGGTGACGCGGAGCGGGCGATGGCGTTGTACCGCTCGATCTACCAGGGCTTCGGTCCGACGCTGCTGGCCGAGAAGCTGGCCGAGCGGGATGGCATTTTCCTCAGTCATGACACGGCCCGTCGGCTGCTGAAGGACGAGGGACGGTGCGACTGGGGCCGCAAGGGCCGGCGCTCGCGGCGCCGGCGGGAGCGCAAGGCCTGCTTCGGGCGGATGGTGCAGATGGACGGCAGCCCGCATGCGTGGTTCGAGGATCGCGGAGCGCCTTGCGTGCCGCGGCGGACGGCGGTGGCGGGGGCGGGGGCGGGGGCGGTGGCGGCGGGAACCTCGACTGCGGCGTCGCCGGGGGGAGGGGATTGAGCGGATCGGGAGACGATCCGCCGCCTCTCGTGGTGGATTGTACGCTGCGCCGGGTCGGTTCAAGGGCCCTCCCCGTCGTTGGATGGGGGCGTACCGGGGCCCCCTCCCTCCGGGCGATCCACCTTGAGCCGCCCCGGCTCCGCTGAGGAGCCTCCGGCCACGAGGGACGGCGGAACAGAACGGGCCCGAACAAAGGCCAATCGGAATTGGCCGGGAGGTGACATATTCACTGCGTCGGAACAGGTGACGTTTTCATGGCGTTGCGACAACGTGCGGAGGTTGGCCATGCTCAACTCCCGCTTGCCATATCTCGCGGGGGGGGTCCTGTCCCTCTTGCGCCGCTCCTTCAAACCGTCCGCGCGTAGCGGCCGACGCGCTGGGCGTTGAAAGGCATCGCCATCCCGATGCCGGCCAACGATCACCCGAAGCCGTTGGCGAGCAGCAGGCTGCGGCCGATCGTGCGACGAATCGGCGTGGGGGACAATACACAGCCCGGCGCCGCCAGGGGATCGGTCGTATGGATGTTCCCCGGAACGACGCCGTGACGATGGGCCAGGACGTTGAGAGCCCCCGCCACCAATCCGGCGGCGCCCAATGAATGGCCCAACGCGGCCTTGTGGGAGTAGACCACCGGGGGGCGACGCGGATCGCCGACGGATTCGGCGATGGCGGCGAGCTCGACCGGGTCGTTCAGTTGCGTGCCGGTGGCATGGGCGTGGACGAGATCGATCGGATCATCGCCGGCCAGATAACCGAGCATTCGTCGCAGCGCGATGCCCGAGGGATCGGGCGCGGTGAGGTGGTGGGCGTCGCCGGCCAATGCGACCCGGACGATTCGGACGCCGTCGCCGTCGCGTTCGACACAGACGGCGGCGGCGGCTTCGGCCATCAGGAATCCCTCGCGCCGGGCATCGAACGGACGACAGCCGATTTCCGGGCGCGCCAAAACGCCCATTCGACCAAAACTCCCCAGGAACATCGCGTGGACCGATGCCTCGGCTGCGACGACGAGAACACGGTCGGCGTCGCCAGCGGCCAGCAAGACCGTCGCCCGGATGATCGCCTGCAATCCGCCGGCGCAGGCGGCGCTGACAGTCAGGCGCGGGCCGGTCATGCCCAGGTCGGTCGCGACGGCTGCGGCCACGGACGCCACGCCGGACGGCTGTGGCCCATTGCATACGATGTGTTTATCCTCGGCCCGCACGGCGTCCACGGACGCCACACCGGACGGCTGTGGCCCCCCCGTCACTCGGGAGTTTTCAGCGCCATGCGGCGACGGAGTGATCCACGCCACCACCTCCCCTTTGCTGGTGGCGACCACCAGGGCGGTGCGGGGATCGGACAACGTCGCCTCCGACCAGCCGGCTTGGGCGATGGCCTCGGCGGCGGCGCGGCGAGCCAGCATCGCCACGCGGTCGCCGGCGGTCGGCGTCGCCAAGGCGATGGTGGCGTGATCGCCGATGCTTTGGCCAGCCAATAGCGAGGACCACGTCGCATCGGCCGACAGCCCCAGTGGCGTCAATAGCCCGATCCCGGTGATGACGGCGTTGGATTGCATGAAAGGGAACTGTCGCGGCGAGGCACTCCTCGCAACATCGAACCAAGAACGGCGCGCGACTCGCAAAAGAAACGCCAACTTGATGGGTGGAACACATCAAATGGAGGAACGCGGCGCCGCGGTACGGCCCCGCGACGAAGGACGGGGGGGCCGCATCGGGTGGTCGCCCCCCTCGGTACCATACACAAGTCTCCTGCCACACGCCGTGGTTTCCACGTCGCGGCGGCGCCTCGCCTCCGCCTTTCCAATTCAAGCCGATGAGGACGGCGCTCAACGGGGGTTTCCACAACCTCCAAACCCACCTTCGCCCGGTGGTTTCCCCCGGACGGAGCCGAGGCGGAGATCGCCACAACGGGACTGCCGCCGGTGGCGGCGGACTTGTGCATGGCAACGAGGGTCGCACCGCCGCGCGATCGCATCAATCGTCGGCGAACGGCGCCTTGGCCGTCAGCCCCAGGATGCCGAGCATTTCGCGGTCGGAATCGTAATTCGGCGAGGGCACCGCATCGGTCAGCATCTTGCCGGTCTCGCTGGAAAACAGCGAATCGGCGCCGGCCAGGAAACACAGCGCCTGATCGGAGATCGACATCGCCGCCCTGCCGGCCGACAGCCGTACGGTGCTGGTCGGCATGAGGATCCGCGCCATGGCGATCATGCGGACGGTCTCGTGGATCGGCACGTCCACGGCCGATTCCAGCGGCGTGCCCTCGACCTTCGACAGCACATTGACCGGCACCGACTCCGGGTGCGGGTTCATGCCCGCCAGCGTCCGCAAGAGCGCCAGGCGGTCGTCGACCGACTCGCCGAGGCCGATGATCCCGCCGCAGCAGACGGTGACGCTGGTTTTCCGAAGGTTGTCGATCGTGCGCAGACGGTCGGCGTAGGTGCGGGTGGTGATGATCGTCTCGTAATATTCCTCGGAGGTGTCGAGGTTGTGGTTGTAGGCGTACAGCCCCGCCGCCTCGAGCCGCTTGGCCTGCGATTCGGTCAGCATCCCGAGGGTGCAGCAGACCTCGAGGCCCATTTCCGTGACCTCCTTGACCATTTCCAGAACGCGGTCGAACGACGCCCCGTCGCGGACCTCGCGCCATGCGGCGCCCATGCACACGCGGGTGACGCCGTTGGCCTTGGCGGCGGCGGCGATGGCCAGCACCTTGGACTTGTCCATCAGCGGCTCGGGCGCCACGCCGGTGGTGTATCGCGCCGACTGCGAGCAGTAGCCGCAATCCTCCGGGCAGGCGCCGGTCTTGATCGAAATGAGCTTGCACACCTGCACCTGCCGCGGGTCGTGATGAATGCGATGGACGGCGGCGGCACGGAGGATCAGCTCCAGCAGCGGCATCTCATACAACGCGCGGATCTCGTCGAGGGTCCAATCGAAACGCGGATTGCCGTCTCGCGGCGTTCGCGCGGAAATGTCCTCCCGTGCCAATTCAATCTGCACGACGACCTCCGGGGGTGGGGGGTTGCGGAAAAAGGCCGGCTCACCGCGCGCGGGGGGCGTCGTTGATCGACCGCACCAGGCGCGGACGCACCTGCTTGGTGTTGGGATCGTACGAGAAGATCGCCAGCTTCTGCGAACGGTTGTCGAGGATATAGAGCGCCTCGCCGCCGACCGAGGTGGAGGCCGTCACGATGGCGTAGTCGCGCCCCGCGATCGCCTGCTCGGCCACCGCCGGCTTGGACGAGAAGTTCAATACCGCCAGCGCCGCGGCGCTGATGCTCAACACGATGATGGCCAGATTGCGGTTGTTCATGGGGATGATTTCCATTTCGGGTTCGGGAGGCTTCGGACCGATTCAGCGTCAGCGGGCATTGCCCTCGAACAGCCGGGTCAGGTCGATGGGGGGCATGACCGCGAGGTTCTCGCGCCCGTCATAGGAGACGGCGCTGAGCGTGCCATTGGTGGTGTCCACCAGATAGACGACCGATGAGCCGCCGCCGCCGATCACCTGTCCGGGGATCATCACGTAGTCGCCGGGACGGGCCGCCTGCGCCATCGCCGCGTTGGGCGCCGTCGAGCGCATCACCCAAGCCACCGCCAGCAGGGCGTTCACCACCACCAAGGCCCACAATGCCACGTTTCTCATAACCGGCCTCCGATCAGAGGTTAAGAACCGTTCGTCCCCCGCCGCCATTCAATCCAGGTGCGATCGTCGGGCATCCTTGAACATCACCCCCACCGACAACACCCCGAGCAACGCCAGCAGGAAATACGCCCCGGCCGATCCGGGACTTTTGACGTTCACCTCGACGGGATAGCTCTCGTAGCGGGCGTCGAAAATCTCCTTGTCATCCTCCTGTTGACGCGCCAAGGCCGCCGAGGGCGCCAACCATCCCGTCATGAGCGCCAAGGACATCACCGCCGCCACGATTCGTTTGCGCATGACTCGCATCATAACCAGTTCTCCATCGGGCGGGCAAGGCTCCGAAAATCCTCCGACGCCAATGCCACCGTCCCCCACTTGGGGCTGCGACGGCGCATGTGGTCGCGGTACTCGCGGACCTCCACGCCCAACGACAAATACCACCGATCCCGATGGGCGAACATCCCCCCCGCCGGAGCCAGCGGCGGGTCGATCCAATACATGAACACCAGCACCGCGCGGAACCCGTCGCCGAAGACCTGTTCCCACTGGGCCAGATCCTCGACATCGCGCTGCGTCGCCCACGTCTGGTACGACGGGCGACCGCTCGGCGACATCGCCCTGCGGCCCTTGATGTCCACCAGCAGGTTCGGCCCGGCGGCCCGATAAACCACGAAATCGAAGCTCTTCAGCGACGCGCCGCCGAACAGCGCCTTCTTGGCCTCGTCCACCGCCACATACGGGATCGTCCGTTCCCGCAGAAGCGCCTCGAACGCCGCCTCATAATGGACCTTGCGGTCGGCCACGCGCGACTCCCCGAATCCCCCGATCATCACCTGGGCCTGGGCAGCCCCAACGCCACCAATCGCCCATTGCCATTCTTCGGCGTCGCCAACGCCGCCCCGACCGGCTTCAACACCAGCGGCCGCCGACGCGATCCGGCCGGCTTGGCCTTCCCACCCAACTTGCCCTTGCCCGCCTTGGCGCCCTTGGCGGCGTCGCGCTTGGCGAGCTTGGCCAACTTCATCTCGCCATATTCGCGCAATTGCTCGGCGCTGGTGAACAGCGTGTCGAACTCATATTCACCGCCGTGCCAGTCGCAATTCTCCGTGGAATATTCCTTGCAAATCCTCGGCCGGGTTTCGTAGATGCCGCAGCGATTGTCATCGCCGAGGTGTTTGCACTTGCTCATCACGCCCAGATACCACTGGCGCTTCTCGATGAAGATCACGACATTCTCGTGCACCAGGTACCAGCGGATGTCATCGTAATCGTTGGCCGTCGTCGGATTCTCGATCGGCAGGGCGAAATAGCGGCAGCACAGCGCCGCGCATTGGTCACACAGACACGAACCCATCACACCTCCGTCGATCGCTTCCCGCCACGGCCCATCCGCAACGTCGCGCCGATTGTACCCCCCCGCCGCCCGATTGCGATGCGGAAATCGACACCGCGCCAGCCCCGCCCATTTTCCCCGTCTTTACCCCTCGTTGCTATACACAAGTCACCGGCCAACCGCCGTGGTATCCACGTCGCGAGGGCGCCTCGCCCCCGCTTTTCCAATTCAAGCCGATGAGGACGGCGCTCAACGGGGGTTTTCACAACCTCCAAACCCATCTTCGCCCGGTGGTCCCCCCGGACGGGGGCGAGGCGGAGATCGCCACGAGGGGACTGCCGCCGGCGACGACGGACTTGTGTATATACTGCTCGCGGCCTTCCATGAGACATTCGCAATGGCTCGGAACATGCGTCGCATCGCGTGTTTACCCAAGTGAATTGTCTCAATATGGCCAGGGAGCAGTATAACAACGAGGCCTTTACCCCCGCCCCACCGCCGATTACCGTTTTCCCATGCGAATCATCGCCGGCGAGCTCCGCGGACGCACCCTCCTCGCCCCCGTCGGCGAGGCCACCCGCCCCATCACCGACCGCGCTAAACAGTCCCTGTTCGACATCCTCAATCCCCTGCTTGATGGCGCGGTGGTCTACGACCTGTTCTCCGGCACCGGCTCGATGGGCCTCGAATGCCTCTCCCGCGGCGCCGCCCACGCCACCTTCTTCGATGCCGACCGCCCCGCCCTCGCCCGGCTGCACCAGAACATCATGTCCCTGCGCGTCGCCGACCGCGCCCGTGTCATCCCCGGCGACTTGTTCAAATGGTTCGATCTTTCCACCCTCAAACCCGCCCACAACCCCCCCACCCGCGTGGACCTCGCCTTCCTCGACCCCCCCTACCGCTTCCTCACCGACCGACCGGACGAACTGCT